>NZ_JBNDYG010000052.1:0-39692 GCF_049893405.1 Paenibacillus sp. Dod16 | reverse complement strand
AGGACCGGGATGGACGTACCGCTGGTGCACCAGTTGTTCCGCCAGGAGCATGGCTGGGTAGCTACGTACGGACGGGATAAGCGCTGAAAGCATCTAAGCGTGAAGCCCCCCTCAAGATGAAATTTCCCAATTAGTAAGACCCCTTGAAGACGACGAGGTAGATAGGTTGGAGGTGGAAGTGCAGCAATGCATGGAGCTGACCAATACTAATCGGTCGAGGGCTTATCCAAAAAACACCCCAAAAAGTGAAGTGAAGCTTTGAAGCTGACACCGAATACTTTTCGGGGACCCCGATACCACATCGGGTGAATGCTACGAAATCTAATGTGCAGCAAAGATCGTTTCGTATCTAGTTTTCAGGGAATCAATCTCTGTAACTGCATACAAGTTATGATGGAGAGATACCCAAGTGGCTATAAGGGGACCCTCTGCTAAGGGGTTAGACTGCGTAAGCGGTGCGAGGGTTCGAATCCCTCTCTCTCCGCCATTTGAATAACTTGAACGCAAATAGGTTTATATGGCGGTGTAGCTCAGCTGGCTAGAGCGTACGGTTCATACCCGTGAGGTCGGGGGTTCGATCCCCTCCGCCGCTACCATACATACCTGGAGGCTTAGCTCAGCTGGGAGAGCATCTGCCTTACAAGCAGAGGGTCGGGGGTTCGATCCCCTCAGCCTCCACCATGTACTATTTTTATCACCTTACCATGCCGGTGTAGCTCAATTGGTAGAGCAACTGACTTGTAATCAGTAGGTTGGGGGTTCAAGTCCTCTCGCCGGCACCATCTTTAATAATGTGGAACTGTGGTGTAGAGGCCTAACATGCCTGCCTGTCACGCAGGAGACCGCGGGTTCGAATCCCGTCAGTTCCGCCATTATTAATTTTAAGGAATAAAAATAGTCGGTTTTCCACAGATTAAAGTGGGATGCCGAACTTTATTTTTATGTCATGTATATAAGGCTCGGTAGCTCAGTCGGTAGAGCAGAGGACTGAAAATCCTCGTGTCGGCGGTTCGATTCCGTCCCGAGCCACCTTTATATCCTGGAGGATTAGCGAAGTGGCCAAACGCAGCAGACTGTAAATCTGTTCTCGTCCGAGTTCGGTGGTTCGAATCCATCATCCTCCACCAGTAATAAGAGCCATTAGCTCAGTTGGTAGAGCACCTGACTTTTAATCAGGGTGTCGAAGGTTCGAGTCCTTCATGGCTCATCCGAAGAGTCGTCAACGTTGTTGACGGCTCTTTTTGTGTTGTTTAAGCTGTTTATGTCCAATGTAAATGGGCTTAGAGAGAAGGCATTGTCGCTTGTACTGAGTATTATGCTAAAATAAGAAAAAAACGATAAAGTGGTGGAGTCATCAATGGTGGAGATGGAGCACATCGTTCAGAAACTAGAGCAGACCTTGGGTACCTCACTCGGCTTAAAAACATTGAATGATCAGGAAGCGGCATGGTTAACAAAATCAATGGCGACCTCACCGCCATTTGGTGATCGGATTGGTCATGAGGTAGGAGCCCAGGGGTCCAATAACCGTGTAGAAAACGGAACCTCGAACAAATCACGAATGGTTCACGGCGCCTATGCTCGCAAGGACCTGGGCGAGATTTGGATTCCGGTAAATCCACAGGATCCTAGCCAGGTAATCGTAGCGGATCAGGGTGCTTTGACGGAGTCGGAGATTGGGCTTATAACTCTACTATTATCGAGCCTGCAAGATACGATGCCAGGGGGAGTGCCCAAGAATACCAGTAAGGTTGAAGAAGAACGACGCGCCCAACAGTTGGGTGGCTGGTTAAAGGAACGCCTGCAAGCCGGTGAACTGCTTGCTGAATTACCAGATGAAATGTTGATTCGAACAAGTTTGACTGAGGACATGGTTCCCTTTCTTCTAATTCATGAGAGCGAGCATGCTCCCACTCCAAGCTATAAGGCGCTGCATCGGTTATTGCGCAGCTATTTTGGCGGGGACATCATTCTGGTACCACTGCTTGATAAGGAATGGATTATCTTAGCGAACCAAGAATTGCTGGATGGTATAACGACGGATGATAAAGAGGATACTTCGTTGGACGGCGACCAGGATTTGCTCTCCTTATTCTGTATGGGGCTCTACGAGCTGATTTCAACGGAATGGGTGGGGGATTTCCATATCTCGGCGATACCGGCGGTTAATGCGCTGCATGCTCTGCCACAGACTGTTAGCATGTTAAGAGAGACCATGACCATCGGCCGTACATTCCAGGTCAAGGAACATATCCATCTATCGACCGGGCTTCATCTGGAGCGTCTGGTTTATAGCATTCCCGAGTACCAGCGCAATCAATTCCTGCGCGAGTACGCTGCCGGCCATACCGATTTGTTCGAGGATAGCGAGACATTGTCAACGCTCGAGTCTTTTTTCGAATTGGATTGTAACGTGAGTGAGACGGCCAAGCACCTGTATATTCACCGCAACACGCTGCTGTACCGCCTGGATAAGATTAAACAGGAGACGGGGTTAGATGTTCGGAGCTTCAGTGATGCGGTTTTAGTGAAAATAACGCTTCTATTGTATAAAGTGACGAAAAGGAAATAGGTTTTTTGTGCAGATTGTGTATAGCAAGTCAGGTGCCTATGGGGTAATATAAGATTATAAATTAATTGTATTCGATTTCATAACATTCATATGAGGGGGCAAATGCACATGGCTGGTGTACGCTTAGAGCATATTTACAAAAAGTATGCAGGTTCGGATAAAGCAACTGTAATTGACGTTAATTTGGATATTAAAGATAAAGAATTTTTGGTTTTGGTAGGTCCTTCCGGTTGCGGTAAGTCCACGACACTGCGTATGATCGCGGGTCTTGAGGAAATTTCTGAGGGTAAACTTTACATTGGCGACCGTGTTGTTAACGATGTAGCACCTAAAGATCGTGACATCGCGATGGTATTCCAATCCTACGCCTTGTATCCACATATGAACGTATATCAGAACATGGCATTCGGTTTGAAACTCCGTAAAGTGAAGAAAGACGAAATCGATAAGCGTGTACGTGAAGCAGCAAAAATCCTGGATATCGAGCATTTGCTTGAGCGTAAGCCAAAAGCTCTGTCCGGTGGTCAGCGTCAGCGTGTTGCCTTGGGTCGTGCGATTGTCCGTGATCCACAAGTCTTCTTGATGGATGAGCCGCTTTCCAACTTGGATGCGAAACTCCGCGGTCAGATGCGTGCCGAAATCACCAAGCTGGTTAAGCGTCTTGAAACCACTTGTATCTACGTAACGCATGACCAAACAGAAGCTATGACGATGGGTGATCGTATCGTTGTTATGCAAGACGGCATCATTCAACAAGCGGATTCCCCAGAGCAACTGTACAACAATCCGAACAACCTGTTCGTTGCTGGTTTCATCGGTTCCCCAACCATGAACTTCATCAACGGTAAATTGTCCGAGCAAAACGGTGGCGTATACTTCACTTCCCAGGGCTTGAACGTTCAAGTACCAGGTGGTAAAGCACAATTGCTCAAAAATAAATCCATGATTGGTAAAGAAGTGATCATGGGTGTTCGTCCGGAAGATATTCATGAAGAGCCAGTCTTCCTGGAAGCTTCCCCGAATACGATCTTCTCTGCAAAAGTCGATGTAACCGAGAACCTTGGTCACGAAATGCTCTTGTACCTGAGCGGCCTGGGTACCGATACGGTTATCGGCCGTGTAGACGGACGTTCGACTACTCGCGAAGGCGACAATGTGAAATTGGCACTCGACATGAACAAAGTTCATATCTTTGATAAAGAGTCTGAATTGAACGTATTGCTCGAAGACTAATCTTCAGCAATCGGGATCTCTTGAAAACCGCCCCCTCAAGGGGCGGTTTTTTTTAGGAGAAAAAGACAATATCACGCTAACATTCACGCCCTGGGAAAAGGTTTGGATATCCTTTGCCGATGCCAATTGAGGTATTCCATGGGCAGCAATCTATTTAAAGCACACCCCTATATAAGCCTAATGTCGCAATGGAGTAGTCGGTTAGAATTGCATTCATTGGCTTTTTTCGATAAGATAAGCACAAAGCAAGGCATACATACGTATTGAACATATGGGATGTTGAGCATATTTCATGGTAATTTCCAAGATCGCAGGTAAATGTACAGTAGTGTTCTTTAGGAATAGCTGAATGATGGAATATATCATCCAAGACGGGCCGTGCCATATGACGGTTTCGTTGTGATGTCAACATACAATGGAAGAAGAGGGGTAAGACCATGGCCAAGAAAGTGAAGGTATCCGAGCTGGTCCAGCAGTTTCAGCTGGAGGTCATCGCAGGTGAGGAAGGCTTGAAACGTCAGATTACAACGGACGATCTGAATCGCCCGGGATTGGAAATGGCCGGTTATTTTGAATACCATCCGCGGGAACGGGTTCAGCTTATGGGGCGCACCGAGTTGGCTTTCTTCGGAATGCTGAAGCCGGAAGAGCGTAAAGAGCGTATGCGCAGCCTGTGCACGGAAGAAACACCTTGCATCGTGGTAACACGTTCCTTGGATGTGCCGGAAGAACTGGTGGAACTCGGGAATGAGAGAGGTTTGCCTGTACTGCGCAGCAGCATGGCAACAACCATTCTGACAAGCCGATTCACAAGCTTTCTGGAACGCAAACTTGCACCAACTACAACCATCCACGGGGTATTGTGCGATGTTTATGGCGTAGGGATGCTGATAACAGGCTCAAGCGGTATCGGGAAAAGCGAGACGGCACTGGAGCTCGTCAAACGCGGACACCGATTAATTGCGGACGATGCGGTGGAGATACGTCAGACATCGGATTTTCAGCTGCACGGTACGGCGCCGGAGCTCATTCGCCATCTTCTGGAGATTCGCGGAGTCGGTATTATTAATGTAATGACGTTATTCGGTGCAGGCGCCGTTCGAAACAATAAACGGATTACCCTTGTTGTGCGATTGGAAGCCTGGCAGCAGGATAAACAGTATGATCGACTGGGGTTAGATGAAGAAACAACACGAATTATTGAGACGGACATCCCTCTGGTCACCATTCCGGTTCGTCCAGGACGTAACCTTGCGGTTATTATTGAAGTGGCAGCTATGAACTACAGACTGAAACAAATGGGACTGAATGCTGCGCTGCAGTTTACGAACAAACTGACAGCTACGATCGCTGAAGATATGGACGATTTGGACTAGGACTAGGGAGGTTATAAGTGATGCAAACATTGCTCATCGATCCGGTGGTGTTCTCCATCGGATCGCTGCGTGTTCATTGGTATGGCTTGATTTTAGGGCTGGGTGCTTTGGTAGGGCTGTTGCTGGCCATTCGCGAGGGGAAGCGTTTTGGCATTCCGCAGGAGTTCTTTATGGATTTGGTATTGCTTGGCGTACCTTCGGCAATTATTGGTGCACGCATTTATTATGTAGCATTTAAATGGGAAGATTATAAGGACAACTTCCTGGACGTGTTCAAAACATGGAATGGCGGGATTGCGATATTTGGTGCTCTCATCGGGGCCATTATCTGCGCTTTGATCTTTGTACGTAGAAGAGGCTACTCATTCTGGCGGATTGCTGATATCTGTGCTCCGTCTCTGTTGGCCGGCCAAATCATTGGTCGCTGGGGGAATTTTGTTAACCAGGAGGCCTATGGCGGTCCTGTCAGCGAGTCCTTTTTACGCGGGCAGCTGCACCTGCCTGATTTCATCGTCAATCAAATGAATGTACAAGGCGTATTCCATCATCCTACCTTCCTATATGAATCCTTATGGAACTTGGTCGGTATTGTCATCCTGCTTATTCTTCGCAGACAGAAATTCCTGCGCGCAGGCGAGCTCTTCATCGGATATTTCATCTGGTATTCCATCGGCCGATTCTTCATTGAAGCGGTGCGCACGGACAGTTTGGCGTTCCAAGGCGCAGCCGGACTTGCCGACTTCATTAACAATACGTTATGGGCACCGATGACTTGGATGGGCTTTGAACTGGGCCATCTGGACCCGGCTTACGGCAATATTAGGATCTCCCAGCTGCTGTCCGTATTGATTGTCATTGGAGGCATTGTACTGATCATTGTGCGCCGTGTAACGGGTCGCGCCAATGTGCGTTATTTGGACCCCATCGTGTCAACGAAGACCGGAGCAGGTCCTACGCCTGAAGCGGACCTTCAGACCAATAAAGCCGCGAAGTCATCTGCGCAGGCACCTGTTAAGCAGGACAAACCGGCAGCAGAGCCAGCAGAGACGGCTGACAAAAGCTCTCTAACCCAAGTCCAGGAGACGGAAGTCAAACCGCCCCCAGTAGAAGATACTCCGGCAATAAAACCAGATACGGAGGACAAAAAGGAGTAGTTGCAGCATGATCGAAACCGTACTGTTTGATTTGGACGGAACCATTATTGATACGAATGAATTGATTATCTCGTCGTTTCTGCATGTCTTTGAGGCTCAGGCCCCAGGACCGCTAACCAGGGAGCAGATCATTCCACATATGGGAACCACGCTGGAGCAGCAGCTGCAGGCTTTCTCGGGGGGCGTTGATGACGTTAGTCCGCTTATCAAAGCATACCGCTCCTTCAACACGCTTCATCATGATGAGATGGTTAGACCATTCCCCCATGTAAATGAAGTCGTGGAGCGTCTTCATCGTCATGGGCTTTCACTGGGGATCGTAACCACGAAGATCCGTCCCTCCACGATGATGACTTTGGAGAAGTACGATCTGGAGCGCTTCATGTCGGCGATTGTGACAGTGAACGACGTTGAGCATCCGAAACCGCATCCTGAGCCCGTTCTGACGGCGATCGAGCGTCTCGGCGCCAATCCGGCTACGACGTTGATGATCGGGGACAGCCCGGTCGACATTCAATCTGCCAAGGCGGCGGGCGTGAAGGCCGCAGCTGTAGCTTGGTCCCTAAAGGGTGAGCAGAAGCTGATGGAGTATGGTCCGGATTATGTTTTAAAGGATATGAAAGACCTGTATGAGATCGTAGGACTTCAAGAGGAATAGGAGTTTTGGCAGCATGGCCAGAAAGATTACCCGTTATCCTGTAGAAGGGCCCAACGCGTTATGGCAAATCTACCGCACCGTGAGCCCGTTCAAGGGCGTCAAGAACTTCATCTTTATCCAGTTGGCCCGCTATTGTCCTATTCTGCCCTTGAAGAACTGGATATACCGCCATATGCTCGGGATGAAGGTGGGGAGGCATACCGCGTTTGGATTGATGGTCATGGTGGATGTGTTTTTTCCGGAGAAAATATCCATCGGCGAGAATTCGGTGATCGGCTACAATACAACGATTCTTGCCCATGAGTATTTAATAAAGGAATATCGTCTGGGTGAAGTGCGGATCGGGGAGAACGTACTCATCGGCGCGAACACCACGATTTTGCCTGGTGTAACGATCGGAGATGGAGCGGTTGTTGCTGCAGGGTCTGTCGTACATAAAGATGTGGCACCGGGTGTTTTTGTAGGCGGCAATCCATTGCAAGAGCTGAAGAGGACATCAACGGAAAGTGAGTCAATTTGAGGTAATGTGACAAGTTAGGTTCTCAAGCTACCTGAATTATTGTAGAATGAGTAGAGGATAACATGACACAAAGCGATTCAATAGTCCCCTGGGTATGATAGCCTTGAGGGACTTTTTTGCCCGCCTATCCTTATACAATGACTCTATGAAAAAACTTGAAAACAAGGAGGCGACGCCTGACATGAGTGCAACGCTGAACAAAAAGGAAAGGCTCCCGCAGCTCGATATTTATCGCGCGCTGGCCATCCTGGGCGTGCTTCACGTTCATGCGACTTCATTTGCAACGGTCGATGCGATTGATTCGCGATTCTATTATATTATTAATTTTTTGAATATTTTCTTTAAATACGGCACACCCTCGTTTATATTCCTAAGCAGCTTTGTGCTGTTCTATAACTATGCGGACCGGCCGCTCACTAAGGATCTGATCAAAAACTTCTACAAACGGCGGCTCTTGTACATTCTGCTGCCTTATGTGTTGTTCTCGATCATCTATTTCTTTGTGCGGATGTATCAGAACGGGTTGCTCAACAGCTCATTTGATCTATGGGCACAGATGCCGATATTCTTTGAACGCTTGATTCGGGGGCAGAACTATACGCACTTATACTTTGTGTTTATTAGCTTGCAGTTCTACATCCTGTTTCCGATCTTCCTCAAGCTGTTCAAATCGTCCCGGTTTCTCGTACGGTGGGCGGTTCCCATCGGGTTCCTGCTGCAATGGGGCTTTATCATATGGAATAAATACGAGCTGCACTACACGTTTAAAGGAAGCTTGGCGATCTCGTATTTAGCCTACTATATGCTGGGTGCTTATCTGGCGATGAATTACGACAAATTCAAGGGCTGGCTTACGTCATCTTGGAAAAAGCAGACGTCAGGTCAAAGAGCAGGTACAGTCGTGTTATGGGCGGGCTGGCTCGCGATGGCGCTGACGCACGTGCAGATTTGGTACAATCAGAGATTGCACGGTGCCAAATACGACTCCCTGTTGTACGAGCTGTTATGGAATCTGCACACGGTTTTCTCCGCCATTGTGCTGATGCAGCTGGCCAGCTGGCTGTATAACAGCGGTTGGAGACTCATCGTGAAGGTGCTGACGCGGATTGGCGAGTTGTCCTTCGCGATCTATCTGGTGCATCCTCTCTGGCTGTTCCTGTATCGGGAGTACGATCTCAAGCTGAATCCGGTAACCGATGATTATCTCATCTGGATTTATGGCGGCATGGTAACTGCGCTGATTGTTAGTGCGCTGGTCGTACAAACAGTGTTCCGGTGGATTCCAGGTTCCTGGGTGCTGCTTGGCAGCGTTCCACGATCATTGAAGCCATCATCCAAAGCGCCAAAAGCGCCATCGCGGAGAAAAGACACCGTTGCAGGCGACAGCAAGAAGTCAGTTGATCTATAATCATAGCAGGCATATTCTTTATTCATACCAGACATTAAGCAAAGCCGTCCGGCAATCGGGCGGCTTTTTTGTATGATTAGCGATCTAGAGATTACGGGGTGGCCTAACCATACGATACCATCTAATGTATTTGTATTTATGCCGATAAAGACATGAGAGATTCAATCCACAGACAAGCAAGCCACTCCAGCTTGTTCTTGTGTTACAATTATACCCAGAAGTTAAGCGGATTCTTTGGCGGCTAAGGTGAAGAACAACAGAGAACGATACATAGCAGGAAGCGTCTATGATGCATTGACGATCGGGCAGAGTTCATGGTAATATAGCCAATATCCTTTAATTTATTAGCAAGGTACCACTTTACCATATTAAAGACTTTTCTGAATTTGAGGTGGAGCGTCATGTCTAAACCGAAAGGCTTCGAGAAACCGGCAGGTGTTCGTGATTATCTTCCTCATGCGGTCACGAAGCTGCGCCGGATTGAACGTGAAGTGCTGGCATGTATGGACCGCTGGGGATACCGGCAGATTATGACACCAACGATGGAATATTACGATACGGTAGGCGTGGCAAGCTCTACGTCGGACCAAAAACTGTTTAAATTATTGAATAAGCGCGGAACGACAATGGTGCTGCGGTCCGATCTAACCGCTCCCATAGCAAGGGTCATGTCGTCGCTGCTGAAGGATGAGCCGTTACCGGTGCGTTTGTCTTATCATGCGAATGTATTTCGCGCAATCGAAGAGGAGGCGGGCCGGGAGGCTGAATTCTTCCAGACGGGTGTAGAGCTTGTAGGCGACGATACTCCGGAGGCCGATGCCGAAGTGATTGCACTGGCTATCGAATCCCTGAAGGCGGCAGGCGTGGAGAAATTCAAAATCGCGATGGGGCATATGGGTTACCTTAATGGCCTGCTCCAGGAAGTGCTGCCTGAGCGGACGGATGATCAAGAGAGCCTGAAGCAGGACCTGCTGAACCGCGACTATGTCGGATACCGTAACACCATTGCCAGTCTGCTCCTTACGGAGACACAGCAGGACCAGCTCGAGGGAATCCTGAAGCTGCGTGGGGGCCGGGAGATTGCCGGGCAGGCACTTGAGATTAGCAGCAACGATCTCGCAAGAGCTTCTATTGAGCATCTGTGCAGAGTATGGGAGGTGCTGGAGGCATACGATGTCTCCAGGCATGTTCTGTTTGATCTGACGATGCTCGGAGACTTCTCCTATTACACCGGTATGACGTTTGAAGGCTATGCTGCTGAACTTGGTTCACCCGTAGCGAGCGGCGGTCGGTATGACAAGCTGCTGCAGCAGTTTGGCCGTGCGGTTCCGGCAACCGGCTTTGCGCTTAAGACCAATCGCATTCTGGATGGGGTTCAGGGAGGAGAGATTGCGGAGGATCTGCCCATACTGATTCGTTACACGGCTTCCTATCGCAAAGAAGGTTTGGCAAAAGCGTCAGAACTGCGGGCGCAGGGCCATACCGTCATCACTTCGATCATTCCGGATTCGGCAAATATTCGCGATGAAGGCGTGCCCGTCGTATCCGGCAGTCTGCTTAACAGAGGCTACCAGGAGATCATTACCCTTCGATAGAACGTTGATATATCACCCTATCTAATATAGTCAAGGTCAGGAGGATTTGAACGTGGCGGAAACGTTGAAAGTAGCGATGCCCAAAGGGCGTATATATAAAAAAGCATCCGCGCTGTTCCGTTCAGCAGGACTTCCGATTCCCCTCGATGTGGATGAGACGCGCAAGCTGGTCATTCCCTTGCCGGAGGCAGGAATGGAATTTATTCTGGCAAAGCCGGTGGATGTGCCGACTTATGTGGAATACGGTGTCGCGGATATCGGAATCGTTGGCAAGGATGTGCTGATGGAAGAGAACAAGGACGTCTATGAGCTGCTCGATCTCGGCATCGCAAGGTGCCGGATGTCGGTTATCGGCTTGCCGGACTGGAAGCCGGGCATTCGTCAGCGGGTTGCCACCAAATATCCGAATGTCGCTTCGCAGTATTTCCGTGAACAAGGCCAGCAGGTTGAGGTGGTTAAGCTGAACGGTTCGATTGAGCTTGCACCCCTTATCGGGTTGGCGGACCGGATCGTGGATATGGTGGAAACAGGCCAAACGCTCAAGGAGAACGGACTTATAGAAATGACTAGCATCTTTGAGATCACAAGTCGCCTGATTGCCAATCGCGTCAGCTATCGGATGAAGAATGATGAAATTCAGGCATTATGCGATCGCCTGCAATCGGTCATTATGTCTGAGGGAGCGAATATACAGCGCTAAGAAACACAGGTACAAACAGGATGAGCATGGTGATCGGACAGATTGATTATCGATTGAGTTAGAAACGATATGCGTGTATCGAAAACAGAATGTGATGCAAGCAGCGGGATTGGGGGAGATTAAGGTGAAGGTTGTATCAGCACGGGACTTTCAGCTGAAACGGGAAAATGATTACGGCACACCAGAGCAGAATGAAGTTGTGAAGGCGATTGTGCGGGATGTTCGATCCGAAGGAGATGCTGCCTTGCTGCTGCATACCGAGCAATTGGACCGTGTCCGTCTGACCGCAGATCAGCTTCGTGTAACGGATGATGAGCTCACAGCAGCTTATGATCATGTGGAGCCTTCGTTTGTAAAGGCGATTCAGGCTGCCGCGGAAAACATACGCGCTTTTCATGTGAAGCAGAAGCGGAATTCCTGGATGGATCTTCAAGCTGACGGCAGCATCTTGGGACAGATCATTCGTCCATTGAAACGCGTGGGTGTATATGTGCCCGGAGGAAAGGCAGCCTATCCTTCGTCCGTGCTGATGAACGTGATCCCGGCGCAAGTGGCAGGCGTGCCCGAGATTGTCATGGTCACTCCCCCGGCTACCGGCGGGAAGGATGGGATTAATCCCTATATCCTGGTAGCCGCGGCTGAGGCCGGCGTTACGGAGATCTACCGCGTTGGAGGAGCTCAGGCGATTGCGGCGTTGGCCTACGGTACGGAGACCATTTCCCCCGTTGATAAAATTTGCGGTCCCGGCAATATTTACGTTGCGCTGGCCAAGCGAGAAGTATATGGTGCCGTCAATATTGACAGCCTGGCCGGTCCGAGCGAGATTGCGGTATTAGCCGATGACAGCGCGGACGCTTCGTATATTGCGGCGGATTTACTCTCCCAAGCAGAGCATGACGAGATGGCTTCGGCCATTCTCGTAACGCCTTCACGCAAGCTGGGTGAGGCGGTTGCCGCCGAAGTAGAGCGGCAGCTTGAGCTGCTGCCGCGGCGCGACATCGCCCGGGCCTCCGTGGACACTTACGGTGCAGTGATCATCACAGAATCCCTTAACGAAGGGATAGAAGTTATTAACCGTTTGGCGCCGGAGCACCTGGAGATCGTAACGGCGGAGCCGATGGCCATCGTGGGCCAGATCGAGAACGCTGGCGCAATCTTCCTCGGGCCATATAGCTCGGAGCCAGTAGGTGATTATTTTGCAGGGCCGAATCATATCATCCCAACGAATGGGACGGCACGGTTTGCCTCGCCGGTGGATCTGGACGATTTCATTAAGAAATCGAGCTTGATCTACTATAGCAAAGAAGCGCTGCTGCGCGACGGCGAGCAGATTATGGAGCTTGCTCGGCGCGAAGGGCTTGAAGGCCATGCCCGGGCGATCGAGATTCGGCTGGAGCAGGAGCGTTAATCATAAAGAGGAGCATCAATCATTCGTTATATTAGATATGTATAGAGGAGGCAGTCAACGTGAGCAGTTTGGATGCAGCAGCAAGATCAGCCGGCGTGAGCCGCAAAACCAATGAAACCGATATTGCCTTGGATTTCAATGTCGATGGAACCGGGATCTCGGAATTGGAGACCGATGTGCCGTTTCTGAATCATATGCTTGATTTGTTTACGAAGCATGGCCAATTTGATCTTCGCGTGAAAGCGAAGGGAGATATTGAGATCGATGACCATCACACAGTGGAGGATATCGGGATTTGCCTGGGGCAGACGTTCCGCGAGGCGCTGGGCGATAAAAAGGGTATTAAGCGATATGCCAGCGTGTTTGTACCGATGGATGAGGCGCTTGCTCAAGTCATTGTGGATATCAGCAACCGCCCGCATTTTGAGTACCGAGCGGAATATCCTTCGCAGCAGGTAGGCACTTTCCATACCGAGCTTGTTCATGAATTTCTGTGGAAGTTGGCGCTGGAAGCCCGTATCACGCTGCATGTCATCGTTCATTACGGACACAATACCCACCATATGATTGAAGCGGTATTTAAGGCGCTCGGCCGTGCATTGGATGAGGCGACTACCGTGGATCCGCGGGTGACCGGCGTGCCATCCACGAAGGGAGTGCTCTAATCGATGGCGATTGCAATCGTGGATTATGGCATGGGCAATCTGCACAGCGTGAGCAAAGCAGTGGAGCGGCTTGGGTATGAGCCGCTCGTCACGGGGGAGCGGGAGGAGATTCTGGCGGCGGATGGCATCATTCTGCCGGGCGTCGGCGCGTTCGGCGATGCCATGGAGCAGCTGCGCGAAACCTCGCTGGACTCGGTCATGAAGGATGCTGCGGAATCAGGGAAGCCGCTGCTGGGAATTTGTCTCGGCATGCAGCTCCTGTTCAGCCGGAGCGAGGAGCATGGCCAGTTTGAAGGGCTGGATATTTTGCCCGGATCGGTTGTTCGGTTTACGGGTGGTGACTACAAGGTGCCGCATATGGGCTGGAATTCTTTGCAGTTCGAGAAGCGGGAGCATCCGCTGTTTGCGGGACTTGAGGAAGGTCATGTGTATTTTGTCCATTCGTATCATGTTCTTCCTGAGGTTCAGGCTGATTTGCTGGCGGTTACTGATTACGGTCAGCCAGTGACGGCCATCGTGGGCCGCGGTTCGGTGTACGGCATGCAGTTCCATCCTGAGAAGAGCGGGGAGCTTGGGATGAGCCTGCTTCGTAATTTCTTGGCTTTAACGTAATGTAAGGTGATCAAATAGACCAGAAGGAAAGTGGGAATGGGGATGTCCTCTTTTATCATATATCCGGCAATCGATATTCGTGGCGGCAAATGCGTCAGACTCGTGCAAGGCGATTATAATCAAGAAACGGTATACAATGATAATCCGCTGGAGGTAGCCAAGTCGTGGGAAGAACAGGGCGGCACCTTTATTCATCTCGTGGATTTGGACGGAGCGAAGGCAGGCCATCCGGTAAATGACGATATCATCGGGAAGATCGCAGCCAGCGTCCAGGTTCCGGTTCAGGTAGGCGGAGGCCTGCGCACGCTAGCGGATGTGGAGAGGCTGCTGTCGCTTGGCGTCAGCCGGGTGATCATCGGTACGGCGGCGATTGAAGACCGTGTCTTTACGGAAGAGGTGCTGGGCAAGTACGGGGATAAGGTGGCCATCGGGATCGATGCGCGCAACGGATACGTGGCAACTAGAGGCTGGCTGGAAACGTCCGAGGTTCAAGCCGAGGTGTTGGCTAAGGAACTGGCAGCCAAAGGAGCGGAAACCTTCATCTTTACCGATATTTCCCGTGACGGGATGATGCAGGGGCCTAACGTGGAGGGAATTGTCTCGCTTGCCAAAGCCAGCGGCCGCTCGGTCATCGCTTCGGGCGGCGTGACGAAGCTGGACGATTTGCTGGCGCTCAGCGCGCACAGCGGTGACGGTGTAGGCGGAGCAATCGTAGGCAAGGCACTCTATACAGGTAATATTGATCTGAACGAGGCCATTACGCGAATCAAGTGAGGCCGGACCAAGGTTCCGTTCAAATAAGCGATTGATCGACAAAGTTCATAGGGGAAGAGGGGAAAGGCATGCTGGCAAAACGGATCATACCTTGCCTGGACGTGAAGGACGGCCGGGTGGTGAAGGGCGTAAATTTTGTGAATCTCCGCGATGCGGGCGATCCCGTGGAACTGGCGGCACTCTATGACCAGGAAGGCGCAGACGAGCTAGTCTTTCTGGATATTTCGGCATCGGTCGAAGGCCGGGCGACGATGGAGGAAGTCGTGCGGAGAACGGCAGGAGAAATTGCCATCCCTTTTACCGTGGGTGGAGGCATCTCGTCCGTCGAGGATATGAAGCGGATTCTGCGGGCGGGCGCGGATAAGATCGGGATCAATACGGCAGCGGTCAAGCAGCCGGAGCTCATCTCGGCCGGAGCACGCAAATTCGGCTCCCAATGCATTGTTGTGGCCATCGATGCCAAGTACAACGAAGCGTGGGGAGAATGGGAAGTGTACACGCACGGCGGACGTACGCCTTCCGGCATCAAAGCGCTGGATTGGGTAAAGCAGGCGGAAAGCCTGGGTGCGGGCGAGATTTTGTTGACCAGCATGGATGCGGACGGAACGAAGGATGGGTTCGATCTGTCGCTAACCTCTGCCGTATCTTCGACGGTGCAGATCCCGGTCATCGCATCCGGCGGCGCCGGCAAAGAGGATCACTTCTATGACGTGTTTACCAAGGGCAAGGCGGATGCGGGTCTTGCCGCAACGATTTTTCATTATAAAGAGATCTCGATTCCTCATCTGAAGTTGCAGCTTAGTCAAAAAGGAGTGGATATACGGTGAGCGAAGATATGTTGAAGGATTTATCCCTGGAGCAGGTCAGCGAGCATATCCGTTGGGATGCCTCGGGTCTAGTGCCAGCGATTGTACAGGATGCACAGAGCAAGCAGGTGCTGATGATGGCTTATATGAATCGGGAGTCTCTTCGCTTGACGCTGGAAAGCGGGGAAACTTGGTTCTGGAGCCGTTCGCGCGAGGAGCTGTGGCATAAGGGAGCAACTTCCGGGAACGTCCAGACCGTGGTTACCATGACGTACGACTGCGATGGAGACACCATCTTGCTGCAGGTGAATCCGAAGGGACCGGCTTGTCATACCGGACAAACGACCTGCTTCTTCAATGAGATTACGGTTCAGGGGCAGAAGAGCGAGCCTGTGAACAACCGTGCAGCTGCAGAGAGCGGGCGGTTTGCGGTGCTTGCCGAGCTGGAAGAGGTCATTGCCCAGCGTGAGGTGGAGCGGCCTGAAGGGGCTTATACGACATACCTCTTTGATAAAGGGGTAGACAAAATCCTTAAGAAGGTGGGCGAAGAAGCTTCGGAAACGATCATCGCCGCCAAAAATAAAGACAACGCCGAGCTTAAGCTAGAAATCAGCGATCTGATCTACCATCTGCTGGTACTTCTCCAGGAGCGGAAGCTCCCGCTGGATGAGATCATGGATGAGCTAAGCCGCCGCCATGAACGGCCGCGCCGCGATTAGGAGGCTTACCGATGCATATTGATTACCATACCCACCATGCCCGGTGCGGACATGCCGAGGGGCAGCTGGAGGAGTATGTACGGCGCGCCATTGAACTCGGGATGGATCAATTGGGCTTGTCGGATCATATGCCTTTGATACACGTGGATCCGGAGGCGTACTATCCGGAGATGGCCATGCCAATGGACGAGCTGCCGCGTTATGTGGAAGAGTGCCTGCAGCTGAAGGAACGCTACCAAGGGCAGATTGACATTCGGATCGGACTCGAAGGCGATTATATTGAGGGTTATGAAGAACAGATTGAGCGGATTGTGAATGACTATCCATGGGATTATGTCATTGGCTCCGTTCATTTTCTTGGTGAATGGGATATTACGGATTACCGTCAGACCCAAGGCTGGGAGGGCAAGGATCCGCTTGAGGTTTATAGACGATATTATGATGCGGTGCAGAAAGCCGCCGCGACTGGCTTCTACGATATCATGGGCCATCTGGACGTGATCAAGCGGTTCGGTTATGGGCCGGGCCCCGAGCAGAAGCCGGAAGTGATCGCTCTGGAACAAGGAGCGCTTGCGGCCGTGGCCCAAAGCGGAAAAGCCATGGAGCTGAACGCCTCCGGCTTATCGAAGGCCTGTGAGGAAATGTTTCCAAGCCGCCGCATGCTGGAAGAAGCGATGAAGCTTGGCATTCCGTTGACTTTAGGTTCGGATGCCCACCAGCCGATGAAGCTGGGCGAGCATCTGGATCAGGCACGGGCACTGCTATCGGACCTTGGCGTTCGGGAGGTTGCGACCTTTCGTAACCGGAAGCGGGAGATGGTGCTTTTGAATGTTGAGGGAAACCATGTATAATAAAGAAAAGCACTAATTGCAAACAGGTTTATTGCAGACGGCTGTTTTCTACTCCTAGAGACCCTTCTTCGAAGAGGTTGACGGAGGCGGGAACGGCCTGATTTGACGATAGCGCTTTCAACGAGATCGCTGCATCAGCCGACATTATCAACCACTCTCGTCAGGAGGTCCTCATGTATCGTTCATTACGATTGTTCGCCGGCACTTCAAATCCGACGCTTGCCGCAAATATCAGTCAGCAGTTGGGAGTTGAACCGGGAAAGATCAAGATTTCCCGCTTTCAGAGTGGCGAGGTTTATGTGCACTTTGAAGAGAGCATCCGCAATTGCGATGTTTTCCTGCTGCAGTCCTTTTCTCACCCTATCAATGAAATGTTCGTGGAGCTATTGGTGATGATTGATGCCGCGAAGCGCGCTTCCGCCAGAACGATCAATATCATTGTGCCTTATTACGGTTATGCCAGACAGGAACGAAAGTCAGCGCCGCGTGAACCGATATCGGCCAAAATGGTTGCCGACGTGCTGACTACAGCCGGTGCCAACCGCGTGATAACCATCGATCTGCATGCGCCAGCCATTCAGGGCTTTTTCAATATACCGGTGGATCATCTGACTGCGCTGGATTTGATTACGGAGTATCTGAAGTCCAAGAATATCGAGAATCCGGTTATCGTTTCTCCCGATGCCGGACGGGCGAAGACGGCCGAGAAGCTTTCGAGCCGCCTGGGGTCGCCGTTTGCCATGATGGTCAAGCAGCGTCCTGCCCATAATGAAGCCGTTATTACCCATGTCATTGGGGACGTGGCGGGTCGCACGCCGATTATTATCGAAGACTTGATTGATACGGGAACCACCATCGTGCAAGTGGTGGAAAGCTTAAAGGAACGGGGAGCCAATGATGCCATTGTGTGCGCGACCCATGGCCTTTTCTCCGGTGAAGCACTTGACCGTCTCGACCATGCTCATATCGAGGAAATCGTGGTCACAGACTCCATTGTGCTCCCGGACCATCACTGCAAAATGCGGCTTAAGGTGCTGTCCGTAGCGCCCATGTTGGCCCAGGCAACCCATATTATTATCGAGGGCGGATCGATCGCCACTTTGTTCAAAGACGCCGGTGTGTAAACTGGTGTCTTTTTTCTGCAAATGACGTTGAAACTTGTGTTATACTGTTGTGGATAGAGGAGCAAGTTAAAGGAGGTGCCTTGCTTTTCGTGAATGGTCATCCATATGGGTCCAGTGACCCCCACAATGTTATATCTATCGAGATGAATGCCAATTTCTTCTTCGATCGCGCGGTTCGTTCGCTTGATCGTTTCCAATATGACAAGGCTCTGAAATATTTTCGCAAAGCTGTTGAATATGAACCGGATAATCCGGTGAATCATTGCAATATGGCGGGTATATTATCAGAGACGGGAGATTATAAAGCTTCCAACGATGTGCTGGCTCACATTCTGGAGCAGGTTGACCCGTTGATGACGGAGTGCTACTTCTATATGGCGAACAATTACGCCAATATGGAACAATTCGAGAAAGCGGAAGAAGCGCTTGTTACCTATCTGGAGGAAGACCCGAGCGGTCAGTTTTTGGATGAGGCTGAGGAGATGATGGAGCTGCTTCATTACGAGCTGAATCGTCCAGCCAAGCTGAACAGGATCAAGAGTCGTGAAGGCGTGGTCGAGCATGAGCATGCGCGGGCACTGCTAGAGGAAGGGAAATTCGCACAAGCGGTCAAGCTGTTGGAGGAAATCGTCAAGGATAATCCGGATTTTCTGGCTGCGCGCAACAATCTGGCTCTAGCCTATTATTATATGGGGCGCTTTGATACCGCGAAGCGCACCATTGGCGAGGTGTTGGATCAGGAGCCGGGCAATCTGCACGGTCTATGCAATCTGGCTATCTTCTTTCAGCATGAAGGAAATCAGGAGCAGCGAGACCGATTGATGGACATGCTAACGGTGACGGTTCCTTTCCATCAGGAGCATGTGTTTAAGCTGGCGACAACGATGGGAATACTGGGGCAGCACGAAATTGCCTACGGTCATTTTCGCCGGTTGTTGAAGGATGAGGAGTTTAGCGGAGATCCTAGCCTGTATCATTACACGGCCGTTGCGGCATGCAATAGCGGTTATTATGACAGGGCCGAGAAATATTGGCGGCAAGCATTGAAGCTGGATGGGGATTCGGTAATTCCGGATTTCTATCTGGCACAGCTGCAAAAGCGTAAAGAGACCGGTACGGAACAGATGAAGGTGAGTTATCACTATCATCTTCCGTTCGAAGAGCAGTTCAAACGCTGGGAGCATGACGGCGACAAATTGACGGAGGAAGCGAAGCAGAATCCGCTGATTCGTTCTTCGTTCTTCTGGGCACTCCGACATGGCGATCCCCATACCAAGCTGCAGGTGATCCGGACGCTGGAATTGATTGCCGATGAAGAGGTGCAGCATGCGCTGCAATCGTTCCTGCAGGAACCGGGAGAGGATGCGGATCTGAAGGATGCCGCCCGCCTGGTGCTCCAGCAGATGGAGGTCGCAAGCAATCGGCTGAAGGAACGCCGCGACGATCGCGATATATCCAGCAGCAAGACCCGCGAGGTGCTGCCGGATTGGCTGCCTTCCTGGAAGGCGGTGCTGGAGAAGGCAGAGCAGACCATGGACATGCGGGTAGACGCTTTTTGGAAAAAAGAGATGGAGAATCTCTGGTCCGAGTTCCTGAGCCGGCTGTACCCTGATATTCCGAACATTCGGAATGTGGAGGGCTGGGCAGCGGCATTGGAATATTTGACGGCCAAGAAGCGTGGAAGAACCCTGACCTATGAACAGGTAGCTGTCCGTTACGGCATTTCGCCATCAACGGTGAGCCGTTACGCACGTCAAATGGATAGCGTATGTGAAACGAAAGCACAGCCGGATGATAATTTCCGGCCATTTACGGAAAACATTTAAGTAAGAACCCATATTCGGATACTTAGGAGACCTTGGTACATGAAGATTCCATAAGTCCTGAATAGGATGTAGCACGTAACAGAAATCGACACCTTAAAGGAGGCCGTATCTATGTACAAATCAATCGTAATCGGAACAGGACCTGCCGGATTGACGGCAGCCATCTACTTGGCACGCGCGAACTTGAAGCCGCTCGTTATCGAAGGAATGCAGCCGGGCGGTCAGCTTACGACAACGACCGAGGTTGAGAATTTCCCCGGATTTCCGCAAGGAATCATGGGTCCCGAGCTGATGGATAATATGCGTCAACAAGCGGAGCGCTTCGGTGCGGAGTTCAAGAGCGCCTGGGTCGAGTCCGTTGATTTCTCCGAGCGTCCGTTCAAGGTGAATGTCGAGGGCATGGGCGAGCTTCTGGCTGAGTCCGTGATTATCTCGACGGGAGCTTCCGCGAAGTATCTCGGAATTCCGGGAGAGCAGGAGAACGTTGGTCGCGGCGTAAGCACATGCGCCACTTGCGACGGGTTCTTCTTCCGCGGGAAAAAAATCATTGTCATCGGCGGCGGCGATTCCGCGATGGAGGAAGCCAGCTTCCTGACGCGTTTTGCTTCCAGCGTAACGGTAGTGAACCGCCGCACCGAGCTGCGTGCATCCAAGATCATGCAGGATCGTGCGCGTGAGAATGTGAAGATCCAGTGGGCTCTGGACCGTACGCCGGTTGAGGTGGTTACCAGCGAAACCGGAGTTAAAGGGTTGAAGGTCCGCAACAATGAAACGGGAGAAGAAGAACTGATTGAAGCGGAAGGTGTATTCGTGGCGATCGGCCATACGCCGAATACGGGCTTCCTTGGCAATCAGATTACAACCGACCCGACAGGCTATATCCTGGTTAAACCGGGAACGACAGAGACGAACATCCCGGGCGTGTTCGCTTGCGGCGATGTCCAGGACACACGTTACCGCCAAGCGATTACGGCTGCAGGCACAGGCTGTATGGCCGCTATGGACTGCGAGAAATATCTCGAAGGCCATATGGTGCATGACTGGAGCGAAACGCTGAATAAATAATCCCTGACTTTTAGGGGATGATATGTGAAATAGAAAAAGCCTCTGAGCTATACAGCTGACGGTTTTTGGCGAGACTAACATCTCGTACCTAACCTGTCTTGTGTAGCCCGGGGCTTTTTTTGCTGATGCTACAGACTCAATGCCTTGTTAGCATTCTTCACGTCATTCTCCAGCAGCTGCTTCAAATTGTAGGAAGGATACAGACCGCGCGCATACATGAAATAGAAGACCTTGCCGTGCAGTTCAATGGCTTTGTTCAATTGCTTCTGCAGGGTTTCTCTTACGCTTGGCGTTGCGGCTTCGGTAATCGCAATGGCGTAGCTGCGTACAGAGGTTTTGGCAAAGCCCAGCAGATGGCCTGCGTAATACGCCGTCAAATCGGCACCGGAAAGACTGCGGGTTCCTGTGGGCGCTTGTGAAAAATAAGGCTGAAGCTCCCTCAGGTTCTGTTCTACTCCATTTATCGCTTCAGTATACAGCCCATGGAGCTCCGGGTCCTTGATATCATGTAATGACATCTTGAACCCCATCAGGTTATTTGCCTGAAAGGCGGTTAATTCATGAATCTCCAACGTTTCATGCCAAGCGAGATGCCTCGGATTTTGACTCATGCTCAAGTAGATTCTCCTCCATAATCAATATGCGATAGCCTATTCATCGGATGGAGGAATGGTGCATCTGCCCAGACCCAAACCTTGCAAATCTAGCGACAACCGCACCATATCGCGCAGCAGCATGCCATTCTCATAGATTTCTTCATCATAATGACGGACAAAAAAGTCCCGGTCGATGCCTGTCATCCGAAATCCGCATTTTTGATACAGCGCCAGCTGAGCCACACCCGTACTCCCTGTTCCAACTTCAATGGTTGCATATCCGAGCTCTTGGGCCTGCCCGATGGCATGATTAACAAGCTGTTTGCCATATCCCTGGCCGTGCAGATTCTCGCTTACGGCAACGTTAACGAGTTCGATCGTATCAGGCCTTGTAGGCAGCAGGACGTAGACCCCGATGGGATGCGTGTCCTCCTCAGCGACATAACAATGACCGCGCTTTACATAGTCCTCAACGAGCCTTATCGATGGATCTGCAAGCAGCAGCAGGTCCATTGGGGGTTTTTCATGAGTATTCAGCTTTCTAATGTTCACGAGTTTATCCCTCATTATCATCTATAGTCATTATAAAAACAGGTTTATTGTAACATGCCTGGCCATCGAATTCCTGGATTTGGATGATTTCAACTGACGGTTGAATTCTTCCGGGATTCAATAACCAGGTTATTGTATGCTTTACGCAGCGCCCCTACAATGTGGTTATATAGGAGCGTGATACATATGAGAGACATGTTAGCCAAAAATATTCATCGATACCGCAAAGAGCGGGGGCTCACCCAGGAGGGGTTGGCCCATAAGCTGGGCGTTACGTTCCAGGCGGTGTCCAAGTGGGAAACGGGACAGACTATGCCCGATATGGCGCTGCTTCCGGAGCTGTCACAGCTGCTTGATGTCAGCATCGATAAGTTGTTTGGTTATTCTGTGACGGGCAAGCCAATCAGCATATATGAAGAGGAGTACAAAACACCGGAGTACTATTGGGGCACGGAGCCGAATGCGGCCTGTTATCAGGTGCTTGAAATGATCCCTCCCACAAGAAGGGTGAAGCTGCTGGATATCGGGTGCGGGGAAGGGAAGGATGCCGTGTTTTTTGCGCGTAACGGCTATGATGTCACAGCATTCGACATTTCGGATGCAGGGATTGAGAAAACGAAGCGTCTGGCCGATCATATTGGGGTTCACGTGAATGTATTTAAGGCGGATATTTCGGATTACCGTTTGGATTCGGAGTTTGACGTGCTGTATTCCAGCGGCGTTCTGCATTATATCAGACCCGAGTATCGTGAAGAGATCTTTGCTAATTATAAAAAATTCACGTCGGCCGAGGGGCTTCATTGCCTTAATGTGTTCGTACAAAAGCCGTTCATTGCGCCTCCTCCCGAGGATGAGCCGTACGCTTACGACTGGAAATCCGGAGAGCTCATGATGCATTATCACGATTGGTTGATTCACAGCTGCCCGGAGGTGATTTTTGATTGTAACTCATCGGGTATCCCGCACCGGCATGCGATGAGTAAGTTGATTGCGCAGAAGGCGTAATGGAAGGGAGGTTGGGCAGCTTTCTTGCTTTTACGAATAAATATGAGGATTATTAACATAGCGGCCCCTTCCCGGACATACATAAGGGTGTAGGAATAATATTGGCATGGGAGGTCTTTCATGAACAACCATAACCATTTTGGTTATCCAGCCCCGCCTGCGGGTTATGCACCGGGTTACTATGCCTATCCCCCGCCCCAACCTATACCGCCGAATTACGCGCCGCGTACCCCGGCAATTCCGCAGCCAGCCCACTACGCAGCGCTGGTTGAACCGGTATTTATTGAACATCTGCTCCGACATAAAGGAGCCAAGGTAGTCATTATGACCACTGCGGGGAAAGTCGATGGGATCTTATCCGGCGTTGCGGTGGACCATCTTCAATTGACGGTCGGGGATCATAAAGCGCTGCACATTCGTCTGGCCGAGGTGGTGTACTTCGAGGGAGTTCCGTTCTGATAAACAGGGATCAAAAATAGTTTAAACGAAAAATTACCGACTGGTAGGGAAGGATTAGGCCGGCAAAGCGCCAATTCATACAGTACAGATCCGAAGGCGTTCCGATGGGGACGTCTTTATTCTATTGAACTGAGGCCGACCGATTGGGGTCGGTGTGGAGGAACGATGAAAAAAGTACGTATTCCATTCGACAGCAAGACGCTGCCTGCCAGCTTGCAGCCATATATCCAGACCGCTGCCGTCTATGACAGCAGCTCATCGGAACAGGCCAAAACCCTGTACATCGAGGGAGCGAACCAACCGATGTTTTTGAAGATAACGAAACGGGGTGAACTGAAGAGAGAAGGGATGATGTCGGATTATCTGCACGGAAAAGGCCTGGCTCCCAAGGTGCTGGCTTATGAGCAGCATGGCGAGAACGATTACCTGCTGACCGTCGCTCTGCAGGGTGTAGATGGGGTGTCCGGGGGACACCTTGATGATCCGATGAGGCTGGCTGCCGTGTTCGGGGAGAGTTTGCGTTATCTCCATTCTGTATCTGCTGCCGATTGTCCATTTCCGAATCGAACGGCTGAACTTCTCCAGGAATATCAGGAAAGTTTCATGAACAAAACGGAAGATATCGAAGGGTTTCCGGGCGGAAGAGAACAGGCTCTATTAAGCCTTAAGAAGCTGCAAGGAACGGCAGATCATGATGTGCTGCTCCACGGCGATTATTGTCTGCCGAATCTGATAATGAGGGATTTCCAGCTTGAAGGTTTTATCGATCTGGGTTATGGCGGGATCGGAGACCTTCACTACGACCTCTATTGGGGGATATGGACGCTGCGATATAACCTGGGGAACGATGACTACAAGGATATTTTTCTCGACCATTACGGCCGAAACGATTTCGATCCGGAGAGATTGGCGTTATGGACTGTACTGACGGATCGTATCTAGGAGGAAAGGGAGATGTACATGAGTTCATATCATATTCGAGTCGCTGGCCGGGAGGATGAATCCTTTCTACGGGAAATGCTGTATGAGTCCCTGTATGTGCCCGAGGGAGAGGAGCCTTTCAGTCGGGACATACTCGAAGAGCCGTTCATGAAAAAATATGTGGAGGACTGGGGGCGAGAGGGCGATTTAGGCTATATTGCCGTGAATGCCGCAGGGAAGCCGGCAGGCTCAATTACGATCCGTTATTTTGATGAAGGGAACAAAGGGTTCGGTTACGTGAGTGACGACATTCCGGAACTGGGCATGGCGCTGCTGCCGGAATCCCGCGGGCAAGGGCTCGGAACGGCCCTGATGAAGGAATTGTTCAGAGGAATGAAGGAGCGGGGAATTCAAAAGGTATCGTTAAGCGTCGCTCCGGAGAATACGGCCGCTATGAAATTATATGAGCGGTTCGGATTCCAGGAGGTGGGCATGAGCGGAACCTCTATTACGATGCTTGCGGATGTAATCTAAAGAATGAGAATTGGGGATCTAATAAGGGAAGATGGGGGGATCGCGATGCTGGTGTACGAGGCTGGACCGATTACGGTTCGCGAGCTGGAGGAGAAGGATGAAATATCCTTAGCTTCTTGGCTGTCCAATCCGGATGTGCTGCAGTATTATGAGGGACGGGACAATCCTCACGACGTGGAGCGGGTGCGGGAGCATTTTTACGTGGATGATGATGAGACTCGCTGCATCATTGAGCATGAGGGGAAACCGATCGGATATATTCAGTTTATCTTCTGGATGAAGAGACGTTAGGCGAGTATGGATATAACGAGAGTGATGCAGACTGCAGTACCTTCGCCACGGATCAATTCATCGGGGAGCCGGATTATTGGAATCGAGGCATCGGTACGAAGCTCATGACTTCCATGGTGGAGTATCTCGTGTTTCAGAGGCAGGCTGATCGGATCGTAATGGACCCGCAGGCATGGAATGAACGGGCGATTGCTTGTTACGAGAAGTGCGGCTTCCGGAAGGTCCGACTGCTGGAGAAGCATGAACAGCATGAAGGTGAACTGCGGGACTGCTGGATTATGGAGTATCGGGCAGAGCGAAAGTAAAAAGATTGGGCATTAAAGGAATGGGCCGGTGCGGCTAAGATTACACGTGCAGAGTTTTCAGTTTAGGTAGGAAGCAAAAGAGTACGGTCCTAGAGGGAACCGTACTCTTTTGCATTTTCTTTAAATACTCATATCATTATGGTTTAAGATGGGTCGCTCTATAGATCTTAGGGATCCATCCTCTTTGAGCTGCAGCTGCAGCTGCAACTGGTGCTTGGCGAATACTTCCCGTTTCATGAATCGTAACCGTTAGCGGTATTCCCTTGGAATACGGCGCGCGACCCCGGTTCGGATGGCTGCCTGGATGACAAGGTCCCGGATGCCGCTGACGACTTGCTGGTTGAATACGCTCGGAATGATGTAATGCCGGCTCCGTTCCTTGTCCGTGACCGCCGATGCGATCGCTTCGGCCGCGGCGAGTTTCATCTCCTCGTTGATGGCGGAGGCTCGGCAGTCCAGGGCACCGCGAAAAATACCGGGAAAACATAACACGTTGTTAATCTGGTTCGGGTAATCCGAGCGGCCTGTTGCAATGACACCCGCGATATCCTCCGCCTCCTCCGGCAGAATCTCCGGGATCGGATTGGCCATTGCGAAGACGATCGGGTGCTCTGCCATCGTCTGAACATCCTTTCTCTTCAGGATTCCGCCGGCAGACAAGCCGATGAATACGTCGGCGCCCTGGATGACATCTTGAAGTGAACCGGAACGCCGTTCGGGGTTGGTGTTGCTGGCGTACCATTGCCACATGGGATGGTCATACGTCTGATCGGAGGTCAGCGCGCCGAGGCGGTCGACGCCGATGATGTTCTTCACGCCCGCCGACATAAGTATTTTGCTGCAGGCAACGCCGGCGGCGCCAATGCCGCAGACGACAACCTTCAGATTCTCTACGGATTTACCGACGACCTTCAGCGCATTGATTAAGGCTGCATACAGGACGACGGCGGTTCCATGCTGGTCGTCATGGAACACCGGGATGTCCAATTCCTCGCGAAGACGCTGCTCAATCTCAAAGCATCGCGGCGAGGAGATATCCTCCAGATTGATACCGCCAAACGCGGGAGCGATCGCTTTGATCGCCGTAATGATGCCTTCGGTATCCTGTGTATCCAGACAGATTGGGAAGGAGTCCACATCCGCTAGCTGCTTGAAGAGCATCGACTTACCCTCCATCACCGGCATGGCCGCATAGGGGCCAATATTGCCAAGTCCCAGGACGGCGCTGCCGTCGGAGATGACAGCTACGGTGTTACGCTTGACGGTGAGCGTAAAGGCTTTACGCGGTTCTTCGTGGATCGCCATGCATACGCGAGCAACATCCGGCGTATAGACGCGGGAGAGGTCGTCGCGGTTCTGGATCGGAGCTTTCAGCTTGGTTTCAATCTTTCCTCCAAGATGGAGCAGGAAGGTGCGGTCAGATAGATGCAGCAGCTGAACGCCGGACATGGTGCGAATGCGCTCGGCAATAATGTCGATGTCGATAGTGTCGATCACCGTGATGGTAACGTCGCGAATCGTGGTATGCTTGCTCGTCTGAATAACGTCAATGGCCACGATATCGCCTCCCGCCTCGAAGATGGCGGCCGTTACTTCGCCGAAGCTTGCTTCTTCCGTATGCATTTCGATTCTTGCGATGACACTTTTGCCGCCTAGTTTGCTGGTATTCATGACTGCCTCCTTGGCTTATCGATATACGTATGATGGGTTAGCCTTCTTCGTTCACGACAACTTCCTTGCCTCTTCGCTTGAGTAGAATCGGAACGATAATCCAGAGCAAGGCGATGATGAGGAATGCCAGCGACATCGGCTTCTGCAGGAAGATCATAAAGTCGCCGTTGGATGTGGTCAGCGCCCGGCGCATATTGTTCTCGATCATGGGACCCAGCACGAGCCCGAGCACCAGCGGCGCGAGCGGAAAGTCATTGCGGGCCAGCAGGAAGCCGGCAATGCCGCAGATGAGCAGTAGGACCAGGTCAAAGATCTGTGCTTGAACGGCGTAAACGCCAAAGATGGAGATGGCAATGATGATCGGTATGAGATATTTGGCCGGGGTCTGGATGACCTTGGCAAATACTTTAACCAGCGGCATGTTCAGTACAAGCAGAAGCAGGTTACCGATGAGCATGCTGGCGATCAGTCCCCATGCAACTTGAGGGTGCTCCTCGAACAGCAGCGGGCCTGGCTGGATGTTGTACATGATGAGCGCCCCCATCAGGATGGCGGTTGTTCCGGAACCCGGAATACCCAGTGTCAGCAGAGGGATCATAGCGCCTCCGGATGCCGCATTGTTGGCTGACTCGGGTGCAGCAACGCCAGCGATGTTGCCTTTGCCGAAGGATTCGGGATGCTTGCTAACCTTTTTCTCGACGATATAACTGAAGAAGGAAGCAAGCGTTGCGCCGGCACCCGGCAGGATGCCGATAAAGAAGCCGAGGATCGAGCCGCGGGCAATCGGTCCCGCGCTATCCTTCAAGTCTTGGCGTGTCGGCAGGATGCGGCCGATCTTGGAAGTTGGACCCGCTGCGTAGTCCCTCTCCAGGATGGATTTAAACACTTCACCAAGGGCAAACAAACCGACGGCAATCGTTAGAAATTCCAGTCCGGAATACAGGATGGGGATATCGAAGGTGAATCGGGCGACGCCGGATACGGTATCCATGCCGATGGTAGCCAGCAGCAGACCGAATACGGTCATAATGAGTGCCTTGGTGATCGATTTGCCTGCAAGCCCGCTTACTGCACAGAGTCCCAGCAGCATGAGCGAGAAATAATCAGCCGGGCCGAATTTAATCGCTACATTGGATAAAGGCTCCGCCAGTGCGATCAACGCCACAAGCGCGAAGAGCCCGGCTGCGAACGAGCCGATTGCAGCGATGGACAAAGCGGGGCCTGCCCTGCCTTGTTTCGCCATTTGGTAGCCGTCCAGCGTCGTAACGACGGAAGAGGACTCTCCGGGCGTGTTCAGCAGAATCGAAGTTGTAGATCCGCCATACATGGCTCCATAATAAACGCCTGCCAGCAGAATGATTGAGCTGGTTGCTGCCGCTTCCGCCGGCAAGCCGCTAGTCAACGAGGCAGTGACGGGGATCAGAAGCGCGACGCCGCTCATCGGACCGATGCCGGGAAGCACCCCGACCGAAGTGCCGATCAGCACGCCTAAAAAGGCGAAGAGCAGGTTATGCCACTGCAAGGCGGTCATAAAGCCGTCCGCCAGATAATCCAGAACATTCATTGTAGATTCCTCCCATGCTCATGATAGCCAAGACGGGAAGCCCGGCATGGAGCCTTCCAGCAAGACGACAAAGATGACGTACACGCCGCCGGAGAACAGCGCGGAGATTAGAATGGATTTCAGCCACTTGCCTCGTTCCAGCGTCTGAAACGCAAACAGGAGGAACAGGAAGGTACCGATGATATATCCGATGAATTCCAGGAAATAGGCATAGAGAAAGGCTGCCGCAAAAATCATGAAGAACCGTTTGTAGTCCAGTTTCTCTGTACGATTCTCCGTCGGCTTGGCTTTCAGGGCTTCATAAAACAAACGAATGCTCAGCAGCACAAGCGCCAGCCCGAGGCCGAACGGGAATATGTTAGGGCCAACGGTGCTTCCGTACGCGGATGAGCTGATCTTGGCGCTCTGCCACATAAAGCCGATGCCAAGGAGCAGAAATACGATGCTGGCGTAGCGGTCAAACGTTCTGTTCAAGGTGGACACCTCCTCAAGGATGAAACGGGAGAGGGGAGCGCACCGCTCCCTCAACTCCAAGGCTTACTTCTGCATACCCAGCGCTGTGAGCAGCTCCTGCACGTCTCGCTCCTGTTCTTCAAGGAATGCCTTGAAGTCAGCAGCGTTTCGGTATTCGCTTGCCCAGTCGTTGGCAACCAGCTCTTTCTGCCATGCTTCGTTCTCGGAGAGGGCCTTCAGCGTTTTATCCCAGAAGGCCAGCTGTTCTTCCGTCAGTCCCTTCGGACCGAATACGCCGCGCCAGATCGTAAATTCGGCATCCAGACCGAGCTCCTTCAGGGTCGGTACATCTGCGAAGTCTCCGCCCAGGCGTTCAGTTGAAGTAACGGCCAGGATTTTGATCTTGCCGGCTTTCAAGTAACTGCCGAGCGAAGAGATGTCCGTGCCGATCGCGTCGGCATTGTTGCCGAGGAGGGCCGCGATGGCTTCGCCGCCGCCATCATAGGATAAGTACTTCACGGTTCTCGGATCCACGCCGGATTTGAATGCAGGCAGAACGCTGATCAAGTGGTCCATCGAGCCCGGAGCGGAGCCACCAGCTAGCGTGACTGAAGTGGGATCGGCTTTGATCGCGTCGATCAGCGATTGCAGGTCGGTGAATTTGGAGTTTGCCGGTACGGCAATCGCTCCATAGTCTTTGGTCATTTGGGCGAGCGGTGTCACGTCTTTGTAGCCAAACGGACTATTCCCTTCCTTTTTCAGATTGTTAATGAGAATGGGCGGAGAGCTGACGAACAGCTTGTAGGGATCTTCGTTGTCTTTTGCTACGTATTCCGCGAGAAATACGGTCCCGCCGCCGCCGGGTTTATTCTCAACGGTCATGGTCTGTTCGATGAGCTTCGTCTCCGTTAATACTTTGGTGAGGGAACGGGCCGTTTTGTCCCACCCACCGCCGGCGCCTGAAGGCGCGGTCACGATAAATGGTTTTTTCGGATAATCGCCGGTGCTGCTTCCGGAAGTACTGCAGGCTGTCAGGCTCATCGCCAGGACAAGTGCAGAAGCTATGATTGTGAAGCCGGTTCGTTTCAGCATGAATAAGTTCCTCCTTTATGGATAACCAATGCTCGTAATTACTGTAAGCGCTTACTTTATAGGGTTCCTCTATACTATCATCGAGAATCTGGCTTGAATAGAATTGCGACATAAGTTGAAAAAGCTTCATTTCGCTAATTTTGTTCATAAAATTCACGGCCGATTTTTTACAGAGACTATTGTTACAGGTGTGATCTAGAATACAATAGGGAAATCAGAGCAACGTTTATGGCGACAATCCTTATGGAGGAATATGAATGCGTTTACAGACTAGATTGATTCTGCTTATAGGCACCCTTTTGTTTTCTGTTATTGTCGCCTTGACCTTCAGTTTTGAGCGGCTGCTCGTCACAACGCTGGAGAAAAGCATTGGCGCTTCGGCATTAAAGCTGGCGAAGGCCGTGGCGGAGATGGACGTCATTCAGGACGCGTTCGAGGAAGAGAACCCGTCTGCCATCATTCAACCTGTGGTGGAGGAAATTCGGCTGGAGACAGACGCGGAATATATCGTCATCGGTAATCGAGAAGGGATCCGTTATGCGCATCCGCTCGCCGATCGGATCGGCAAAGAGATGGTCGGTGGCGACAACGGCCCGGTATTACAGGGCATGAGCATCACATCGAAGGCGATTGGCTCCATGGGACCCTCGCTTCGGGGGAAGACGCCGATCTACAATGATAAGAATGAAATCATCGGTATCGTATCGGTCGGCATTTTAATGAAGGATATCGAGATATCGGCACAATCGTATCGCAATCGTGTCCTGTTCTTTGCAGGAATTGCGTTAATCCTGGGATGTGGCGGCGCTATATGGATATCGTCCAGCGTCAAGCGATCCATTCACGGGCTGGAGCCCAAGGAAATCGGCTTGTTATATCAAGAGAAACGGGCGATTCTGGAAACGATTCATGAAGGCATTATCGCTGTCAATCGGGAGGGCATCGTAACCTTGGCTAACCATACAGCCATGATGCTGATTGATCCGGAGGAGCGCAGGGTGATCGCCGGACAGTATATTCACGACGTTATCCCGGGCACCAGGCTGCTGGAGGTGATGCAAACCGGGGTAGCAGAGAAAGATCAAGAGATGGTCATTAACGATCATGCGGTTGTGGTGAACCGGCTGCCTATCTATGATCATGAGCATCGGATTGTAGGGGCGGTCTCCAGCTTTCGAAACAAATCCGAGCTGCTGCACTTGACCGAAGAGCTCACGCAGGTGAAGAGATATACGGAAGCGCTGCGCGCGCAGACGCACGAATATTCCAATAAGCTGTATACGATATACGGCTTGATTCAGCTGGAATCGTACCAGGAGGCKATGGATCTGATTACGCATGAGACCGATGTGCACCAGAACCTGATTCAATTCCTGCTGCAGGAGATTCCCGATCCCATCATCGGCGGCATTCTTATTGGAAAGTTTAATCGCGGAAGCGAGTTGAAGGTGAAGGTTGAGATCGACCGGAGCAGTTCCTTTAAAGACATTCCCAGTCATATTAGCCGAAACCAGCTCGTTACTATTATCGGTAATTTGATCGACAACGCCATGGAGGCAGCAATGGGATCCAAATCGGAAAATAAATGGGTTAGGATAGAGTTACACGATCAGGCCAATGAATTAATGATCGAAGTATCCGACAGCGGGACCGGTATTGCCGAGGCTGGAACGGATCGACTGTTTGAGTTGGGTTACTCCACCAAGGGGGAACGCAATCGAGGTTTTGGCCTATCGATCGTCAACGGGACCATACAGCAGCTGCAGGGTACCATTGCATTCCGCAACGAACCTGAAGGCGGGGCCGTGTTCACGGTCAAGATACCAAAAACAAGGGGAGATGTTCATGATTCGGGTAGCAATCATTGAGGATGATGTGCGTATTGCCAGCATTAATCAACGGTTCGTTGAGAAGGTAGAGGGCTTCGAGGTCGTCGGCATTGCAACGGATCGGGCCCAGGCGCATGAGCAGCTGGATATTCTGGCACCTGATCTGGTGCTGCTGGATTTGTATTTTCCCGATATGTCGGGATTGGATCTGCTGCAGCATATTCAACGGGGATATCCGAATACCGATGTTATTATTATAACGGCAGCCAAGGAATTCGATACGGTGCGGGAGGCGATTCGCGGCGGAGTGTACGATTTTATGATCAAGCCGGTGGTCTTCGACCGTTTCCAGGAGAAGCTGAAAGCTTATCGGAAATATTACGAGCAGATGAAGCAGCTCGGCGGCGCGAACAAGCAGATCGATCAACAGGGCATTGACCAGCTGTTATGGCGTGCCGGTGAACGGATGGACAGGGAAGTATATTTTCCAAAAGGCATCGATAAACTGACGAGCGAGAAAATCCTATCCTACATCGAGGAGTCCGGGGACGTGTGGACCGCGGAGGAACTGGGCAAACGTGGAGGCTTTAGCCGAACGACGGCGAGAAGATATCTGGAGTACTTCGTGGAGAAGGGCGTCCTCGTGGCGGATATTTCCTATGGCACGGTAGGCAGGCCGGAACGGGTATACCGGAAAGCGGAGGATTAAATAACAGGATGATGGTGCGGCAACTCTCCTAAGCTTGCAGGGTTATCGTTTAAGCTATTACCTGTATTCTCAGAGAAAGGATGGACGCTATGATTACTACCGTTGTTTTTGATCTGGACGGGACCCTGCTTGACCGCGATACATCACTGGTTCGCTTCGTACAAGACCAATATGATCGTTTATTGCTCCATGATGCGTCAGTGGACAGAGAGGTGTATGTGAGACGGTTTGTTGAACTGGATCGCAGGGGATATGTATGGAAGGATCAAGTATATCGTCAGCTAATCGAGGAGTTTGCTCTACCTCTGCCATGGGATACCCTCCTGGCCGATTACATATCCGAGTTCCATCATCATTGCGTCGGTTTCCCCAATCTGTATGCAGCGTTGGACAGCTTGAAAGGTAAGGGAATAAAACTCGGACTGATCTCCAATGGTTACGGCGAATTTCAATATAACAATATCAAGGGACTTGGCATCGAGCCTTATTTTGATCTTATCGCGATTTCGGAATGGGAGGGTTTACGCAAGCCCGATCCAAGGATTTTTGCCAATACATTAAGTCGTCTTAAATCAAAGGCCGAAGAATCGATTTATGTCGGAGACCATCCGGACAACGACGTAACCGCAAGCCGGCGTATCGGCATGAAGGGCATCTGGAAGCGAGATCCCTACTATGATCCGGACTTCGCCAAGGATGGGGAGATTACCGATTTGCTTGAGATTATCGATTATTTGCAAAATTGAAAAACCATTCCCTGTGCATCCTCGTTATTATGATATGAGCCTAATCGGGATAACCGGTTGTGCTGGGTGAGGAGGGGTGTCCACGTGAATCGAAATAAAACCATGACCTTAACAGGCAAGGGTGAGAAGTGGAAAGCAACTTATGCCATTACCCATCAGGATAAGATCAATGCGAAGTTTACCGTGCTTCAGGATTCGCTTGGCGGAAAGCTGAAGCTGCAGTACTTAGGAAAGGAACCTCTCGACCATGGCAAAGTAGACTATCGGCTGGAGGATATGGCGGGCCACTTTATGGAGGGCGGAATCGTCGTGGGGATCGACTATGCTGCCGTGAAGGAAACCAAAGGGAAGCTTGATTTGGAGCATCTGCTTGATATGATGAACCCTAACAAGGATCTAACCCTAAAGATAGAGTGGAACGGGCATCGTGAGCAGTTCACGCTGGGACTTCCCAGGAAGATCAGCTTTGGAAAAGATGCGCGTAAGCAGAAGAAATAACGGGACTTCATGGAAGCTGTACTGGGGCTGGCTCCCGTCAACCAATGCGTGAAGGTAGGAACAATGACCATGCTTTTCCGATGACATTCACACAAATGCTTCTTGCATACGGTGATCCTGCCCACACTGCTGGTGTGGGTTATTCGGTTTTGGGGTATAACCGGAAACCCCCGGGTTAACAGCAGGGCCGATTATGACGCGGGTGTGCGTTTTTTTAAACGCATTTTAAACATAGGAATCCCCGTCATTTAAACTTGATCCTGTAACTTATAAGTAGAACATCACAGAGGGAGTGAACGAAGAGCATGCTGGAAGCCTATCTGTTTCCTATATCTTATGCATTTTTAACCTTTCCCATAGCGGCTTTGCTGTGCGCAGTTCCCTTTCTGATTGTGCAGTATCGCAAATATGGTTATTTTAATAAATTCCGGGGATTTCTGCTGTATCTATTTCTTCTCTACATGATGAACGCGGTGTATCTGGTGCTCCTTCCTTTGCCTGCCTCGCGGCATAATGCCCCGATGAATGTGGCCTCGGTCATGCAGTGGATTCCGCTGAATTTTATACAGGATATATTGAAGGAGACCAAGGTGGTATGGGGCGTACCCTCGACTTACCTGCATTTGTTGAAGGAAAGAGCCTTCTTGCAGGTCGTGTTTAACGTATTTCTCGTGGTTCCGTTCGGTATGTTCCTGCGTTATTACGCTCGGGCATCCTGGGTTACGTGCCTGGTGGCCTCATTCGGACTCTCGCTGTTCTTCGAGGTGACCCAGGTGACCGGCATTTACGGCATCTATGATCACCCTTACCGGTTGTTTGATGTGGACGATCTGCTGTTGAATACCATGGGTGGGATGATGGGATTCTTGCTCGCGGATTGGATGAAAAATCACCTGCCACGCCTTGATCGACTGGACGAGACGGTGGATCTGTCGCAGAAACGGGTCAGTTATACGCGCCGGGCGATCGCTTTTGGCATTGATGCAGGGGTCGTGCTGCCGATCATCGGCGTGTTGACCGTACTGAACGTGAGGGGTGCGTATTTTATTGTCGTCATTTTATATCATATCGTGCTGCCTTATATGATGCAGGGACAGACGCTGGGGAAATGGGTCGTCCGGGTTCAGATCCGCGGAGCGGGCGAACATCTGAAGCTGAAGGAAGTGATTGTTCGCAACGGCCTGCTGTATGTGGTATGGGGCGGGTTCCATGCCCTGTTCATTACGGTTAATGTCACCGGCTCTCATGTCCTGCTTGCGATGTACGCGCTGGGGATATTGCTGCTGGACGGCGTTGTGTTCCTTCACATGCTGTTATGTCTCATCCATCGTGACCGGAAGCTGCTGCATGAAGCCAAGAGCGGAACGAGGCTGGGTATTGTAGAGAATAAACCATTAACCAAGACGGATTAATTAAGGTTACCACAGGGTCTCTTATTTGTTATAATGTGGAAAACGGGTTCGCCAAGGGGGAGATATAACTGAAAGGTAAAATCCTCTCCATTTCCGCAATCATCGTGGGGTTGCTGTTTATTTCCAATCAGCATCTGGGATATTCGTTCGGGGATGATCTGTTTCGCTGGGCAGGGATCTCGCCATGGACTAAGCAAGGCAACTTAGGTCTTCATCTGCCCGTTATTGCAGGTCTTATCTTATTGACGATCGGCGTTCTGTGGGTAACGAGCATTTATCGCCCGCATTATCCGAAGATCATGAGCCGGGTGATGATTGGCTGTGTTGCATGGATCGTTATTTTCCCATTCATATCAGAGTTTGTGATGTATGTTGTGAATTATAATTCGAGCGGAATATCCAGCGTCGCCTATATCAAAAAAGACAGCAAATGCGATTATCGTACAGAGAACGAGGCTATTCTGGCACGCTGCCAGATTCAAATTTACAGTTATGGTACCGAGCAGCAGGTTACGGTACGCCCGCTAAGCCTTGATATTGGAGGGAAGATGGTTGATTTCGAGCCTAAGGTGGTTACGGTTCGGCCACGAGGGGTGGTGCAGGTCGAAGAAACCTTTGAGGGTTCGACAGAGCAAATCGATGCTTCATACGGTGTTTCAGGCGGAATAAACGAGCCAGGCATCGAGTTGATCGTCGATGGCAGGAGCAAGCAGGTGAAGTAGCCTCCCGTTACGTATGAAGGTACATGACTCTGATATCCGAGGTGGACCATGGCAAACTTCCATCGCATGGAGTGCTATATGAAAATAACGCTGATCACGCTGTTCCGTGGGAGATTATTAAGGATTGGATTGCGGCGGGGTTCATCCTGCTGATCGTTGTGTGCGTGGCGGCCGTTGTTCGCAAGAAGCGGGCGAGTGGCTCATATAGGCGCTAGATGGCTTCGGGAGTTAGGCACTTATTCACGATGTGTTTATAACACAGCCGGTGTCCTATGAGCATGCTCATAGGACACCGGCTTATTACATTCATGTATTTGTACGAATTACAGGCTGACTCATGGAGGATTTATATTTGCTACAATAGAATACAGAACTAGAAATCGATACGAAGGAGACAGCTCATGAAACCGATACGAAACTCGGCCAAGGCCGTCATTATGCGGAATCATCAAATTCTTCTAACGAAAAACGTAGATCATTTGGGGGATTTCTATCTGTTCCCTGGCGGCGGACAAGAGAAAGGGGAAACCTTGGTGCAGGCGGTGATCAGAGAGTGTCAGGAGGAAATCGGGCGTAAGGTGGAAGTTCTCGATCTGCTGCATGTCCGTGAATACATAGGGTCCAACCACGAGTTTGCGGAATGGGATTCCGATGTGCACCAAGTGGAGTTTTATTTTGAGTGCAACTTGGCGGATGCAGGGGATACCTTTCTTGGCCATAACCCGGATGAATACCAGGTGGGTGTGGAATGGATCGATCTGTCCGCATTGGATGACATTCGGGTATACCCTCGCTCCCTGGTTAAGCCGCTTCAGGATAAGGCTGCACGGCCCGTGGTTTGCTATGTTGGCGATACGAACTGATTTTATCTATAGAAAATGTTCAAGTTTGTGATCTAAATTCAAATGAGATGATGGAGGATGCCGCGTATGGATCAATGGGAATACAAAACGCTGAAATACAAAACCGGAGGATTTCTCGGAGGCAAGGTGAACGAGGAGGAATTCGAGGATTTATTGAACAGCTACGGAATTGACGGCTGGGAATTGATCTCGTGCTTTGATACGAGCGTGCATCAAGGCCAGTCCAGAGACATCATTGCCGTGATGAAGCGAAGAGCATATCTGGGGTAGAGAATGAATAGAGGGGAGACGATCTGATGATCATTCGCGAGACAGAGGATGCTTTTGTGATGACTACCCAGGACGACCATGGCCGATTCTCGGGCGATGTTGCCCGGGGCTTCCGGCGAGAGCTGTTTATGGATGAGTCTGTATTGGAAGAAGTACTGCTGGCTATTACCGAGCATGACCGCGCTTGGCTTCGGATGGATGACACGCCGATTTGGAATGACGAGAGCCGGACTCCGTATACTTTTATCGATTATCCGGTCCAGCCGAAAATGCTAATGTATACCAAGGGTGTTGATGAGATCGAAGCGATGAGTCCTTATGCAGGGTATCTCTGCAGCCTTCATTTTGCGTCGTTTATGAAAAATGCGACGGAAGCCCCGCTGGTAGAATTCTACCGTTCGGAGACGGAACGGCAAAAAAGACTGCGTGAACAGTTTTCATTTCCCGATGAAGATGTGGTTAACAGGCAGTTTGGCCTGCTGCAGCTGTGCGATGATATCTCGCTCTATGTAAACATGAATGCACCCGGTGTTCCCAAGGATCAGGAGCATCCTTGGTTCAAAGAGGGCTTCGATATGTCAATCGATGGGGAAAAGGTTATGGCGTCCTGGGCAAGCGAGCATGAGATTCGATTGCGTCCATTTCTGTTCGAACAGGCATGGTCGGCTTCAGTGAAGTGGAAATATGTGCTGAAGGCGAAGATTGATCAGCAGGGAGTGGCCAAGGCATTTGATGGAGCAGCGTGGACGGAGCAGAAGGTTACTTTTGTACCGTAAGTTTAAATAACCGATCATCCTTCATCGGCAAAAATATGATATGATCACCACAGTGGGTTATAGACTGGACGATTTGATTCTGTAGGAATGTAGAGGATGAATAATGAAGAAAAAGGAATTTTTGATCGTTGCGCTGCTTAATTTTTTGGCTGCGATAGCGTTCTTGGTGGTTGTTTTCATTACGGATCGAAGCTCTTGGCGGTGGGGATTTGGAGTCGTTTCACTGTTGTTTGCGATTGGTGGAGTAGGAAACTTGGTATTGCATGCCAAGAACAAGTAAAACCTCCTTCGCAGGGCTATCACGATAAGATTCACTTTGTAAGGCAGGAGGATTATGATTTTGATAGAATGGAAGAACCTTTATCGGGGTGTGCTGATGGGAGTCAGTGACCTGATTCCAGGTATAAGTGGCGGCACCATTGCTGTCGTGCTCGGTATCTATGATCGTTTGTTGGCGGCTATCAGCGGATTTTTCAGCAGGGAATGGAAGAAGCAACTGAGCTTTTTGATTCCGCTAGGCGTTGGAATTGGAGCAGCTCTATTGCTGCTGAGTCACTTGATTGAATACCTGCTGGCAAGCTATTATGAGCCCACCCAGTTTTTCTTTACAGGATTGATTTTAGGGGTGTTGCCTCTTATTCTACGTAAAGCGGAGGCAAGAACCAAATTCAAAGCCGTGCATGTGGTCGTGTTGATTGTAGCAGCCGGTTTATTGGCTTCGACGGCCTTTCTCAGAACGGATGCCACATCCGATCCGATAACGGTCCTGACCTGGTCCAACGGGATCGGACTGTTCTTATCCGGCTGGTTAGCCAGCATGGCGATGCTGCTGCCTGGCATTAGCGGGTCATTTGTACTTCTCCTTCTAGGCGTATATTCTACTGCCATTTCAGCTCTATCCTCATTAAATATAGGAATTATAGCTGTCATTGGTGCGGGAGTGGTGGTTGGCTTTGTAGTTAGCAGCCGGTTGATTCGGTACTTGCTTGACCGTTTCCCTTATATGACGTATGCCGTGATTATTGGATTGATATTAGGATCTATTGTTATCGTGTTTCCGGGTATTCCATCCGGAACAGGGATGATGGCTACCAGCGTAGGAACCTTGCTGCTGGGGCTTATCGTAGCGGTATTCATGGGCAGAAAAGAATAAGCTTGAAAATGTAAAACAGGGAGCCGCGTGGTCATAGCCCCGTCAAGTAGACATTAAAAAAAGAGATTTTATTAAGCGGCGACTTTTTCCCGAAACTCAATCGGGGAGAGGTCGCCCAGTTTGTTTTGGAAACGTTCCATGTTGTAAAACGAAATATACTCCGTTCCATGTTGTAAAACGAAATATACTCCGTAATTTGGCTCCT
>NZ_JBNDYG010000051.1:0-40799 GCF_049893405.1 Paenibacillus sp. Dod16 | reverse complement strand
GCTTATCCCCTAACGAATATCGACGAGCAGCTTAACTAAGAAAAATAATCCCCTCAGTCTTGATAACCGAAGGGATATTGAATGCTAATGATTTTGCTTTTTTAGTCTGTCTACTTGACAGGGAGCACTTCATAGCGAGGGCGGTCTATTTCTTTTTCATGTAGGTGAGCAATGCCAAAATGAACATGCCGAACATGGACATTAAGGAAAGGACATCTTTGACCTCCATGGCATTACCTCCCTTCTGGGAGATTAGCCGACCGCCCTTACGTACGAATTGAGAAAATAAAAGATTGAATAACAAAAGTATGTATTGCAGGAATCACAAGATAGGCAGTAACATCACTTAACAATGCATCTACGCTGCGGGGCTTTCGCTCATTGCTTGTTGGACGATTTTACGATGAAGAATATTCTGACAACTCACGACCCGGCCTAAGATAAGACTATCTAAGGCCCGGTCGCGTCGTAGATGCGAGATCGTTATATGAAATCGAGTTGAAAACATAGAAATGAAGGTGACTTACTTGGGGGCATTCATCACCAAATCAAGCATTCCAATTATTTGGCTAGATACTCTCGCCGTTATAGAAGTTTATAAGGCGATGAAAGGGAAAACAGAAGATCCAAGAATAAAAAGGTTATACGATATTGTTCAAGAAAAAGTGAGTCAAGGAAAACTCATTTGTCCATTAGGTGAACAAGAAGAAGAGATAGAGGAGGAGGTTAGTGAAGTAATTAAAAGGTTTATAAATTTGTCACTCGGGATTAGTTTTCTTTCGAACAATGAAATTAAAGAGAGTCAACTTATTAAAGCAATAAAATCACATGGTAAATCGAAGGACATAGAGATAACATACATAGACGCATTCCGTGAAGATCCAGTAACTAACCTCAAAAATAATAAAGGTTTTATTTTTTCTGTTGTAATAGAGCCAACTCAATTAGAAATAGTCACAAGAAAGGCAGTAAAACAAAAGAATATTGAGGAATTGCAATCGGTTAAAGATAAGTTCTATGAGAATTAACAATTCACTCCACAAATAAATGATGAGTTGAACGGACACTTTGCTGCTACATTGTATTTAATAAACATGTATAAATACAAAATGGATAATAACATTCCCTTGAGTGAAATTGAAAATAACCAAGTTTTACATATGTTAGATGGACCTTTGTCCCTTTGGAATAGCGAACAAGAAAGTGGTTTATCAGGCTACTTAGAGTTTTTACAATCAAATGACTACAAGCAATTACCTTATGTAGATATCAATGCTTGTATGGTGGCGGATTTATTCACTTCTAAAAGAAAATCACTTGAAATTGGAGATCCAACAGATATTTCAAACTTATCAACACTACTTCCGTATTGTGATTACATACTTACAGATCGTGATCAAATGAAAAGAATTAAGCGATTAAATCTAGATAAGAAATATAATACTAAAGTTTTTGCATTATCAAATATTAACGACCTCTTTAGTGATTTAGAGAAGATTGAATGAAACTCAGGATGAGCTCGACATCATATAACATTATATTCACGGATCGGGCATACACCCACGGTCCGGCAGAAGGGATTTCGGGGAAGCAGAAGCAGCCGGACACCAATTTCAGTAGAGAGGAAGCGGAATCAGCCGTACACACCCGCACCACCTAACTGCATCTCGGCCGGCATCATCGGTGCCTTAAGGTAGTGGGACGTCGTGAATACGGGAACGTTATATGAAAGTCATAAAAAAGCAATATCATAAAAAAGCATTTATATATTCATAGTCAAGAGGTGAAAGGGGAAGTACTGTGAAGCTTAAAGAAGAATCCATAAAATGGGCTATTAACCATCTGCAATTAGAAAAAGATACAGATCTATTTCCAAGCCCCAAAGAAATAAATGTCTTTAACGATCTTAAGGAGAAGGTAATAATATATATCAGATATTTCTATAATCAGATTTACCAAACTCAATAATTAAATTTATCATGCGTTTGCTGGAGGATATCACAAAAACTGTATCTAGAGGTATACCTATAGACCACATTCTTCACATTTGCTTGCTGAAATGACCTTAATTCCAAAAGACGATAGTTTATCTATAAAAGGAATTGACTTTTGTCGCTATGCAGATGATATTTATGTATTTTGCGACGATGAAAAAGAAGCACAAATTACTGTTTATCAGATGGCTGAAATATTGGATAAACAACAAATGCTTGTATTACAAAAGCAAAAAACCGTTATCATTAAATCGGAAACATTCACTCGAATTTGCGAAAATATGCTAAATGATAATCCGTTAAATGAAAATGAGGATCAAATGATTAAGGTTTTAAAAAAGTATACTACTGGTTCCTATAAAGGAATAGATTTTAGACAACTCGACTCAGAGGATCAGGAGTTGTTTGCTGATTATAACATCAATGAAGTTTTAGAAAAATATCTAAATGTAATTGAGCCAGATTATAAAAAAATTAGATGATTAGGTGCACCAGGTGGTATTGAATATACAATAGAAAATATTAATAGATTAATTCCAGCTATTAGTGATGTTTGTCATTACTTAATTACAGCAAGTAGAAACTTTGAAGATGACTTTTTAACATTAGGGGCTCAGGTAGTAACAATGCTTGAGGATGAGCTTATCTTGAACTTATTTGCTTGCAATTCTGATCTAAATCATCTAAAAAAATTGCTTTCTTTATATAAGTCTTCTTCACCAGAAGCTAAAAGAAAGATTATTCTTGCCGCCCATGAAGCTGGAGCTTCTACATGGATAAGGGAACTTAAAGAACTATACTCGGCTTTAGATCCGTGGAGTCGTAGAGCCATGTTAATTGCATGTCAGATACTACCCGAAGATGAAAGAACTCACTATCTAAAGCACATTAAGAAAACACATCCAATAAGTTTGTCAGAGGAGTTAATCATAGAGTGGTCCATTAATAATAAAAAGTACAATATGGCAACAGTTGATGAATTGGATATGTGAAATGCTATAACTAAAATTTCTTTTAAATTCGTACGGTATACAGAAATTCAGGGAGAATATGAACTTCTGGTAACATAGTATTTTCAATTCGAGCCATTCGGCCGCGGTTCGGCAGATGCTGTTAGCTGGGAAGTTGGGCAGCTGGTTACATACGGCTGCGTCGGACGCGTGAATACGGGAACGTTATGGGAAATTAATGTTTACAACAAAGTAAAGTAATTAACCCAATTCTATGTTAATATATGGTATTATCATAGTGGTCTTTATTAGTTAAGGGAAAGGAAATACATATGCATAAACTTCTAAGCCATGAAGTATTTGGAATGTCAAATAAAATACTTAGTTATTCGTATATTGACCGTGGTAATTTAGATATTGAGGTGCAAAAGTATCTTAAACGACCTACACACATAGCCCTACGTGGGGAATCAAAATGTGGAAAGTCTTGGTTTAGACAAAAAAATATTATGAATGGATTAGTTGTTCAGTGTAGATATGGTAAATCAGTTATAGATATATATATTGATGCCCTATCCCAATTGGGGATAAAATTAACAGTAGAGCAATCTACTGGAACAAAGATAAAGGGGCGAATAGAGGCCGACACTAGCTTTGGCACTGCTCTATTAGCCAAAATTGGGATAAAAGCAGGCATCGAAAGTGAACTTTCAGAGGATAAAAAACATAGGACAGTTGGACAAGATATTAATGATCTACGATTTATATCTAAGTTAATCATACAATCAGAAAGAAAATTAATTATTGAAGATTTTCACTATCTATCAATTGAGCAACGGAAATTATTTGCTTTTGACTTAAAGACCTTATGGGATTATGGTTGTTTTGTGGTAATTATAGGTGTCTGGTCACAAAGTAATATGTTGACGTATTTAAATCAAGATTTATCTGGAAGAATTACGGAATTATCTGTATATTGGTCAACGGAGGATTTATTATCTGTTATTAACAAGGGAAGCAACGTTTTAAAGGTTGAACTATCAACCGAAATAAAAAATCAACTTGTTGATTCTTGTTTTGGAAATATAGGTATACTACAACAATTAATTCTATTTTTGCTTGATGAAGCTAACATACTTGAAGAGCAAAAGTCTACTATCTTTATTGATAAAAAGGACTTTTTTGAGTCTGCAGCTATGAAGTATGCAGAGCAATTAAATGCATTGTATCAACAGTTTGCACGTACAGTTTCATCTGGAATTCGTAAAAGAAAAGACTCAACTGGTATTTATGCGCATGCAATGGCAGTAATAGTTGATGCCAGTGATGAAAAGTTGCTTAACGGTTTGAATTTAGACGAAATTTATAGAATTTCACATTCGAGGCAGCCGAGAATTCAGAAGATTAATATGCGTACTATCCTTACAAAACTGGAGGAAATTCAAGTTGACAATGACGGAAGAGGGTTGGTAATTGCATTTAATGAAGCGAATGAAGATATTATTGCCGTTGACAGACAATTGTTATTTTATAGGAAATATCTAACGGTAAAATGGCCTTGGGAAGATTTAATTAGTGAATCAGAAGCCGCTTTAGATGATCCAAAACAGTTAAAACTATTTTAAAAGTAAAGCCAGTCTAGTTTTAAGAGACTGGCTATTTAATTTGTACTTCAAGAAGACATTAACTTCAGATAACTCTATACTCAGGCGGCGGACCTGTCGGCCCTTGGTCTCCAGTAGCTTTTCGATGAAGAAGAATCAGCTGACAACCCTGCACTGACTAAGTCCGTCGAACTCGGGGCTCCCCTTAAGCCAGTGAATGTTATCTTGGGGCAAATATGAAAACATATATTCACTTTGTTAGACATAGTGATTCATCCAGATCGTAAGGAAATGAAAGAAGTCGAGGATTAACTGAAAAAGGAAAGTTTGGTTCCCATAGAAAAACCGAATTTTTAAAGGATGAAGGAATTAGTGTATTTATTTCAAGTCCATATATTCGAACAATCCTAACAATTGAAGAGTTGATATAGAACGGAGTTCAACGATGAAGAATTAATTAATAGATACACAAAGAATATATAAACAAGTGAATTATGGGTGAATTCGAGGAAGACTGTGATATCATATAACGTTGCATTCAACGCTGCGGGCCAAGACAAGCTCGCGCCTTGGTCCGCGTGAGGCATATCGAGAAGTAGATTCAAGCGGAACAACCTGAGAGCCTAAGTCTTCGACCCGGTGCAGGCTCACCTTAAGACTCTCAGGTTCGTGAATAAGTGAAACGTTATCAGAAAGGACTGCAAACAAATGAAAAACGATATTAACATTACTTTTGAGATAATCAAAATAATCTTAACAGCTGCCTTAGCTGGTTTTTTTACTTATTGGATTACATTTAAAAAAGAGCGAGAAGATAAGCGATATCATGCTAACAAAGAATTGCTTGAAAAGGTCTATGCACCAATCATGAAAACAATATCAGAATCCATTTTTCCTGGTGATGGTTACGAAGGGATAAGAGAGAGTGACTTAAATGTGATTATTAAATTAATAGATGATAATTCTCACATTGTAGACCCTCGGTTAGACTCTTTTGCTTGGCGATATAAGGAAGATATGGTTCATGATCATAGAATCAATAATGATCTTCGGTATGAAGCTACGTATGATGAAGATAGGGTATTTATAGATTATTTAAATTATAGATATAATTTGTTGCGTAAGAAAACCTTTTTAAACTATGATTCGAGCTATTTCTTTTTCGGTAAAACAAAAATTAAGATTTGGAGTTTTATAAGTCAAGTAAAAAGACGTGTGAGAAGAATAATAAGAAAACTAACTAAAACTAAAAAATACTAAATAATACTAAATAATACAGGTAAGCTAATCAAGGCGGCACTCCAATCTGGTAACAGTATATTCACCCTGCGGGGCTAAGAATTTGTTTACGAGGCTTCTCGGAGAAACTAATAACATTATTATGATTTGAGAGTATAATCGTAGAAGCGGCGACTTCGGAAACAATGTATTCAACGCTGAGGGCCGCAAGCCGCCCTTGGTCTGGGAGAGGCATTTCGAGGGAGCAGATTCACTGGACACATCCCACCGCCTAACTGCCGCAAGCGGCAGTTAGGCGGTGGGATGTCGTGAGAAAACGGGGACGTTAAGTGAAATATTCGCAAATACGAGTAGATAAGAATTTGTATATTCGAGGTGTGAAATGAAAGTCATTAAAACATATGATTATGAGCTTATAAGTAAGTTGAATCAGGAAGTTCAAAAATTACATAGACAAATATACCGAATATTTTAAAGAATATAATTTCGAAGCTGTAAAACAGTTCTTCAAACAAATCATGACAAAGGATACGATACAATAGAATCGAATGCAAAAAAGAGCCGAATGGCTCTCAATCTAATGATATATGTAATTCGTTATGCAGATGAAGTGCGTCCTTAAAACCTTGCAAATAAATCTCACGTTCTAAAATAGCTCGTAGAGAAAGGTCTGCATCATCGTAAAGGAATAGGGTCTTCTGTATATTCTCTGGTACTCCTTCATGTAACTGCTTAAAGTATAGATTCCGTTCGGATGAGAACTGGTTGTAGGTGGAGTTGTTTTTGATAAGCTCGCCATATAAAGACTCGATTCGAGTACGAATCAGGGAATCTAGTAAGACTTCTAAAGAATTATACAAAATTGAATAACACCCCATTCGTTTAATTTTACGAAGTAAAATTCATCTTGTTAAATTTTATTTTAACAAATCGAACAATCGAGTCAAGATATATCGAAGATGTTTTTGATTAAGGAAACATACTTTCATATAATTAAAGAAAAATTCGCTTTGTGTGTGAAAGGATTATCATATGATTAGTTACAAACCTTTTCAAAAATTGCTGATCGACAGGGAAATTAAAAAGCAGGATTTACTTAAAATGACGGGGATTTCATCTGCTACAATGGCGAAGCTTAATACTAATGAATATGTTTCGTTAGAAGTCATTGATAAATTATGCGGCGCTTTAGGTTGTCAGCCAGGGGATTTGCTAGAGCATATAGCGGAGCAATAAGTGAAAGGAATAAAGAGAAAGGTCCGGCCAATAGGAATGTGGCCGGACCTTCTTCATTAGTTATGAAACTTGGTAATGGTGGAGGCTTAATTCGGTTCTATATGAACATGTACGTCATAAACGCCGTGTGTTTCTTTTAATTCATGTTCCACCTGGTCTGAAATATCATGTGCGACCCGGATATCCAGATTCGACCTGACCAGGATGACGATGTCAACAACCGTGTTGCTGCCGTAATTTCTTGCCCGGATGTCCTTGACTCCCTTAACGCCAACCACTTGCTTTACGGTTTCTTTGTAGCTTTTGACAATGTTCTCGTCGAAGCCATCGGTTAAATGATGTGAGGCATCCCGGAATATATCCCAAGCGGTTTTACATATCAGGAAGCCTACCAATACGGCGGTCAGCGGATCGAGCCATGGCAGATGAAATTGGGCGCCGATGATCCCCACGACCGTACCGATGCTGACCCAGGCATCCGAAAGATTGTCCTTGGCCGCTGCCATAACGGCTTGACTGTTTACTTTGGTGGCCAGGCGCTTGTTGTAGCGGTAGACCAAGTACATCACAATGGCGCAGCCAATACCGGTCCACGCGGATAGAAGATCAGGCGATTCATGGTTGCCTTCAAACATGGAAGAAACGGCCCCGAACAGGACTTGGATTCCGACGGCCATCATAATAAAAGAGGCGATCAAGGAGGCTACCGTTTCCGCTTTCCAGTGGCCGTATGGATGATCCCGATCCGCAGGTTTTTGCGATAAACGCAGTCCGATCAATACAGCAATGGACGCCACGATATCTGTAGCATTATTTAATCCGTCCGCCCTCAGAGCCTCGGAGTTCGCGGTGTAACCTATCAACAATTTGATTGCAGATAAACAGATATATGCAATGATACTGATGATGGCACCTTTTTCACCCAATTTTAAATCATGATAACGTTGTTGTTCCAAATCTAGCCGACTCCTTCCGCACGCCCCAAAAAATAGTACCTGACTATATTACCAAGCCGAGTTGGGGTGGGTCTAGAGCAACGTTTTTTCCTATCACTTAATAAGTGACAAGGGGCAAAAAGAGTTGCACTGGACTAAGAAAGATAGTTCGAGGCTAAGGTCTTGGCATATAAAACTGAATACTGGATGGATGATAGCATTAAGCATGACGCTTGACATCAATATCCAAGGAGGGTAACATTGATTATATACTAGTTGGTACATAACTGAGGTGAGAGTGGTTGGCGCGTCCGCGGGAATTCGATATGCAGAAAGCATTGAACAATGCGTTGGAGTTATTTTGGGAAAAGGGTTACGAAGCGACCTCCATTACAGATTTAACGACCAGGATGGAGATTAGCCGGCCGAGCCTATACATGGCTTTTGGAGATAAACGTGCGTTATTTATGAAGGTATTGGACATTTATATGGACCAGTTTCTTCGGAAACTCGAGTCTATTCTTGCTGCTAATGGATCGGGGTACAAGGGGATTGAGGCATTATTTCGAGATATTGTTGAATCGGGCGATGACCGTGGAATAAAGCGCGGTTGCTTGTTCGTAAACACAATGACGGAGCTTGCCGCACATGATGAGCAAATCGCGTTAAAAGGCCGTGAGTATCAGGACAAGGTATCACAGTTTCTGGCAAACGCGTTGACCGAAGGAATGGAAGCGGGAGACATTGCGCAGACCATCGACGTTCATTCCACGGCACACTTTCTAATGCTGGCATTGGTTGGACTTTTCGTGGTCGTAAAAATAGAACCCGCCCCGGTTGTTTTGAAACACAGTATAGAAGTTACTTTGGGTGTTTTGAGGTAATTTTTTTCGATCATTATATACCAATTGGTATATAAAAGTGCGAGCGCATATTATAACTTTTGTAAGGAGATGGTTGGAATGCGATGGAAGCAGCTGACACGTCACGTGTGGGGCGGATATGTATATTGGCCATTGCCTGTCATGGTATGGATCGTTGAAGATCGGGACGGATTAACGCTGGTTGACGCAGGGATACCGTCCATGTGGAATTCGTTGTATCAAGCGTTAAACGTCCGCTTCAAGAATAAGCCCTTAGTACGGGTGCTGCTTACGCACAGTCATGGGGATCATGTGGGGATGCTGCCGAACCTGACTCGGACCTTGCAAGTTCCGATTGTAGTACACCCATTAGAAGCGGACCGGATATCTGATATCTCCTCTAGTCCAACCAAATCCCTGGATTTGGACCATACGTATGGCGGGTTAATCCCTTATCATACACCGGGACATAGTCCGGGGCATGTGGTATTCTATCATCCTGACGACCAAATTCTTCTCGCAGGCGATCTGTTCACAGCATTCTTCGGCAAACTCCGCAGACCCATTGCGAAATTTACGCCTGATATGGAAGAGTCACTTCGGAGCGGGAGGATTCTTGAACGACTGGACCCTAAGCTTACGGCTTGCGCCCATTGCGGTGTTGTTAAACATGCGTCATCGCAATATCCCAAGCTGCTTCGTAAAGGTCATGGCAGTCGGTAGTCTTTGATTGCTTTCAATGTAAACAACCACATGATAACGGCTTTACAGCCCTTATCCCCGGTATATACCTCCAGTTCGGAAGCATTGAATGCCAGAGACTATCCTTTAGAAGGAAAACGGATCGAACAAAAAAATAGCGGGCGAGATCATCTCTCGACACCGCTATGGATTGACACGTACGTTCTTTACATGATCTTGTTCAAATAAAGCATATATTCACCGCGGTTCAGCGGGTTGACTTGTCGCCGTTTATTCACAGGGACGGTGGCTTGCACCTTCACGTAGCCTCCTGGTTTAACGGAGAGCATGCCCTCACCGCTTGTCAGGGAATGGACTTCGGCTTTCAGCAAGTCGGTTGTCCGCACGGGGATGGTACCATGAACGTGGACAGCATGGTTGTGGAATGTTGGTTCCTGATAGGTCCCCTCTAGCGCTGCCAACTTGGATAACACTTTGCTTAAACTGGTTTCCGGCAAAATGAATTGGATGACATTGATAGGCTCGTGGACTTCCGTTCCGGCTTTGCCCAGCGCAGACATGAGGACGAGCGGGGTCAGACTGCGAAAATCCTTTGCCGTCGACACCGGACTTGCGTAACCGGTATGCGTCAGCGTCACGATAATATCGGTCACGGTCCATCCATACAAACCTTCCTGCAGCACCTCAATCACCGTGTCTTTAATCGCTTTCTGAAAGGCTAAGGGGAGAGAGCCCAGTTCCACTTCCAGACGATACTGAATTCCGGTTCCTCTCTCGCCAGGCTCAACCCGTAAGCCAACCGTTGCATAAAAAGGACATTCGCCAATAAATTCAACAGCCTCTCCGATAGCAACCGGCTTCTCGATACAAATGACCCGCGGAGCAGAAAATGCAGCTTCGATGCCGTATTGCTGCTGGATCGTTTCCAGCAGAATTTCCTGCTGGACTTTACCGAATACGTGGATGATGTTTTCTTTGGTTTTCATATCCTGGATATATTGCAGGAATGGATCCTCTTCGGTGAGATCGCTTAAGGCCGTGTGTAGTTGATGCTCCTCCGCGGGATTCTTGGCCGAAACCTGGACTTGAATCGGCGGCTTCTGAAAGTGGACCCTCTTCATCCTGTCGGAAACAGCACCGATGACGTCGCCCACCTTGAGTTCATCGGTCATGAGAATCGCAATGTCTCCGGCATCGATCTGATTCACCGGCATGGATTTGCCATGGTGCAGAGCATGGAGGTGTTTTACCTTGAACATGTTGATGTTTCCGTTCTGCATTATCACCGTAACCTCGTCTCGCGCCTGGATACTGCCGGCGAACAGCCGGAGGTATACGTTCCGTTCTCCGTTCGGGAGTTTGATCACTTTGAACACCAGGCCGGATAACGATTCATGCTGAAGCTCCGAGGCGTCATTAACGGGGAACAACTCCCCAAGCGCATGAAGCAGCGGCTCGATGCCGATCCCTTTGGCTGCTGATCCTGCAAATAGAGGGTAAGCTTTACCTTGCTGGGTTTGCCTGCGTAATTCCTCCTGCAGCCGCTCGTGTGATATGGGAATATCCTGGGCATAGTCGTTCAGCAGATCGTCATTGGTCAGTGCCAACATTTCGACCCATCCGGCGTTATGGGGATCGGCCACGTCTACCCGAACGGTTGCGCTGCCCTCATGAGATACAGAGTTCATCTCGCAAATATGTTCATCCAGCAGATTTCGTATCATGGTATAGACATTGTGGTAATTTGCGCCCATTCGATCGATCTTGTTCATGAATAGAAGGGTGGGAATCCCTTGTTCTTTCAGCGTCTGCATGAGCACCCGCGTCTGGGCCTGTACGCCCTCAACCGCGGAAATCACCAGAATGACGCCATCCAGCACACTCAGTGAATGCTCGACCTCCGAGATGAAATCGGCATGTCCCGGCGTATCGATCAGATTGATTTTTAGATCGCCCAGCATGAAGGATACGGCAGCGGATTTTATCGTGATGCCCCGTCTTCGCTCAATCTCCAGCGAATCCGTGATGGTATTGCCTTGGTCAACGGAGCCCGCTTGATCAATAATGCCGGATCTGAACAGGATTTGCTCCGTTAGTGTGGTTTTACCGGCATCAACATGGGCCAAAACTCCAATATTCAATATGTTCTTCATATATCATAACCCTCATTCGTTTCATGGTTAGTTGTCCTTTCGGTTGGAAGTTATGGTTCAATTGCCGCATGTATATCGCCTCCGTGTAAAATAAAGTTACTTCTAGTTTATCCATTGAGAGATGATCGGAATATGTAATAAATACTTATAATCGTTCATTATCTTGCTCTAAATATGGCAACGTGCAGCGTCTTATTTGAATTTACATATTTAATACCGTGAAAAATGGTCGGCATTGGATTAGGATAAAGGCATACACCATATATGAAGGAGTCTTGCATTTGATAACACTTCATGCCATAGATAAGGACAATTGGGAGGATTGCATCCGTCTTAAACCGAGACCTGAACAGGAGAAGTGGATTGCCCCCAATCTATACTCGATAGCGGAAGCTCAATTCATGGAGGGCTTCAAAACGCGTGCGATCTACCATGATGAAGAGATGATCGGATTTGTGATGTATGGCCTGCACCCGCACGATGATAACTACTGGATCTACCGGTTTATGATCGACGGCAAGTTTCAGGGACTACATTATGCCAAACCTGCGATTCGTTTGGTTCTCGAGGAGATTCGGAACTCGCCGGATACAACAAACGATGTTATGCTCTGTTATAAATCCGAGAATGTACATGCAAAAAGGCTATATTCCCAAATCGGGTTTAAAGAAGCCGGGATTGCCCCTTGGGGAGACGTGATGGCTAAATATCGTTTTATATGATTAGCGTAGGGAGGGAACGGCAATTCGAATATTAGCGATTAGCGACATTCATGGCTGCTACGATGAGTTCAATCAGTTACTGTATGATGTGCAGTACAATCCCGCTAAGGACAAGCTGATCTTGCTCGGGGATTATGTGGATCGCGGATTGAGAAGCAGGGATGTCATTGAACAAGTGATGAAACTGCGGGATGATGGTGCGATTACGCTTCGCGGAAATCATGACCAGATGATGCTGGATGCCATTTTGCTTGATTCGGATGAAGCGAACTCGCGCTGGATTCGCAATGGAGCTCGACATACGATTGAAAGTTACTGCGGCGCCGATTTTTTTGAGGGTGAAATGGATCGTGCCAGATATAACGAAGGAAAAGCCTATATTAAGAAGGAGTATGAGCATCATCTATCCTTTCTTGATACGCTGGCACTTTTCTATGAAACAGACACTCACATATTCGTGCATGCAGGGATCAATCCGGGTGTTGAAGACTGGAAGTTGCAGCCTCAGCATGATTTCATCTGGATACGGGAACCATTCTTCAATTATCCTACAGGCATCAACAAAACCGTGGTGTTCGGGCATACGCCAGCGGTCAACCTGCACGACTCGGAGCAGATTTGGTTCTGTGGAGAAGGGGACAAAATCGGTATTGATGGAGCGTGCGTGTACGGTAAACAGCTGAACTGTCTGGAAATCACGGAAGAGCAGGAATACCGAACCCATTCTGTTCGGTTCATGCACCATGATGTGAACGCAAAGGCAGAGTAATGAATGAACGAACACCTACTTTCAATAGGGGGATCTATCCATGTTAATGATGAATGAAAAGATAAAAGCGCGCGAAGTGGAGCTGACCGGCCTAAACGGCGAAGATCTGGGAGTCGTCTCCAGGGATGAGGCCCTTGCGCTGGCGAAAAGTCACAAAGCCGATTTGGTATGTACCTCCCTATTCAGCAGTCCCCCGCCATGCAAACTCGTAAGCCGGGGGCAGGCGAAGCAGGAGGCTGTGAAAGAGAAGAAGGGCCAGCAAGCTTCAGCCGGTCCGATCAAAGTAAAGGAATTCCGCTTGTCCGTACATATCGAAGAGCATGATTATGATACCAAGCTGTCGCAAATGCATAAGCTGCTGGCAGCGGGCAAAGCTGTCCAGCCCGTTATTCGCATTCAAGGCAAGGAGGGCGAAGCCGCCCGCAAGCTGCTGGAGCGACTCGTGCAAGATCTGGCTGAGGTAGGCAAGAAGGAGACGGGCATACAAGTCAGCGGCAAGCAGGCTACGGTGAAGCTGCTGCCCATCTGACAGAACAGGACAAATTTGTCTTCGCATCGGCTTTTCATTGCGTTGACGGTTTTCGGTTTACTTTTTAATTTTTTGATGATACTATGGATCAAAATTATAAACGCCATGAAGAGAAGAGTAGATGAACAGGAATCCCTACAGAGAGCTCCGGTAAGCTGAAAAGGAGTTGGAAGCCCTTCATTGAACCAAGCCTCCGAGCGGCGCATCGGAACTTATGGATAAGGGATGGTGCGACAGGAGCTCCTGTTACAGAGCTAGGGTATAAGCGATCGCGTGATGGCCGTACCTGAAAAGGCTGGTATCGTGAGATATCGGCGAATAGGGGTGGCACCGCGAAACCAATCTCGTCCCCAAGACTTATGTCTTGGAGACGGGATTTTTTTGTTTTTCATGGAATTACGGCAGATCAAACAACGTAAGGAGGAGTCAGGTATGAGCGACGACAAAAACAAAGGAGAAGAAACGGTGGATTTCTTGACCAAGATGATCAAGGAGGATGTAGAGAACAGCGTGCATCACAGGCCGGTGGCTACGCGATTTCCGCCGGAGCCCAACGGCTATCTGCACATCGGCAGCGCCTATGCGATTTACATTAATCACTCCATCGCCAGCCGGTTTCATGGAACATTCAATCTTCGGTTCGACGATACGAATCCACTGAAGGAAGATATCAAATATGTGCATGCGATTCAGGAGGATATCGAGTGGCTTGGACTTAAGCCGAACGTTTATTTCGGGTCGGATTATGCGGATCAAATCGCTGAAGCGGCCAGGAAACTCATTGCCAAAGGGAAGGCTTATGTCTGAGATCTCACATCCGAACAAATGACGGAATACCGGGGAACGCTGACCGAAGCCGGCATCAACAGCCCGTTTCGGGAGCGCAGCATTGAGGAGAATATGGCGTTATTTGAGCAAATGATCGCGGGAGCATTCCATACGTCGGAAAAAGTACTCCGAGCCAAAATCGATATGTCGTCCCCCAACATGAACCTGAGAGATCCCGTCCTGTATCGTATCATTCATGCGAAGCATTATCGGACCGGAACAACTTGGTGTGTGTATCCGATGTACGATTTCGCCCATCCGATCCAGGACTGGATCGAAGGAATTACCCATTCGCTATGCTCAGCCGAATTTAAAGATCATCGACCGTTATACGAGTGGGTACTTACGGAGCTGGAAGTAACCGAGCCGCCGAAACAGCGGGAATTCGGAAGATTGAATATCTCGGGATACGTTACGAGCAAGCGATACCTGAGGGAATTGGTAGAGGGGGGCATTGTCGACGGATGGGATGACCCTAGACTGCCAACGTTGAAAGGATTACGGCGGCGAGGCGTGACACCTGAAGGCATTCGGCGTTTTCTAGGCGAACTCGGGGTGTTTCGCGGCAACAGTCTGGTGGATTCAGGCATGCTCGATCATTATATCCGTCAAGACTTGAAGGAACGGTGTTATAACGCAATGGCTGTCATGAAGCCGCTGAAGGTGATCATCACGAATCTTTCAGAAGATTGCACTGAGATGCTTGCCATACCGAATCATGAAAATGATGAACCATTGGGTGAGCGGAAGGTTCCTTTTTCACGGGAGTTGTACATCGAGCGTGAGGACTTTATGGAGGAGCCCGTTCCTGGATTTCACCGGTTATCTCCTGGCAAGGAAGTGCGTTTGAAAGGAGCCTACTTCATCAAATGCGAACATGTCGTGAAAGATCCAGCCACGGGGGGCATCATGGAGATCCACTGCACGTATGATCCATTAACGAAGAGCGGGAGCGGATTTAATGAGCGGAAGGTGAAAGCAACGCTGCATTGGGTGTCTGCGAAGCACGGGATCCCGGCGGAACTTCACTTGTATGATAAGCTGCTGAAGGAATCTGCCGAGTTATCTGAATCGGGGAACATATGGGAGGAGCTAATGAATCCCGCATCGTTGATTCGCATCGAAAATGCTATATTGGAGCCTTCCATGCAGGAGGCGACCCAAAACCGAACGTACCAATTCATCAGACACGGCTATTTCTGCGTGGATTCCAAATATACGACCGAACGGAGACTGGTGTTTAACCGTATCGTTCCTTTGAAGGATTCATGGAAGAAGCCTATGTGAAATTAAAATACAATTCCATAACTGAAGCGTTTACAGGCGTTAAGTGTCGGCGATTCGGCCACTACCAAAAAAAGCCGGCTGCAAGTTAGCTGCCGGCTTTTTGGTGTTGGTAGTAAATCATCAGCTGTTCTACCCGATATATTCAGCGTTAACGCGTCCAATGGTCCGGTCGAGATAAGGATGGAGGCAGTTTGGTATTGGCGTCCCCTTTTGCCGCGTTAACCTGGAATTGAGTAAGGAAGAGGCTGTTCGCCAGATTGGCTCCTCTCAGGTCTGCGTCCCTGAAATCGGCACCGATCAGATCGGCAGCCCGCAGATCGGCTCCTCTGAGGTCCGCGGCAATAAGATAAGCTCCTCTCAGATTGGCGTATCTTAGGTCTGCTCCTTTAAGTTTAGCTCCCATCAGATCAGCACCGCGGCCCCCGATCTTTTGACGCACGGGCGGCCCCTTATGCTTCTTGCGCGCATCATCCCGCACAAGCTCACTGGTCCGAAGAAGCAGCTGATTCACGTCTGCCCGATGAGCTGCAACATTCAGCCTTAACAAAGATTCGGGAGGAAGCTGAGTCATCCGTCGTGTCTCATTTAGCGATAATCTCAGATCGGTATGGATGTCTTGAGCCGGCTGCAAAGTCAGGGCTTCGTTCAGATACCATAATAGCTCGTGAAGCTGCCGCATGATCGGGAATACGTCATACATTTCTTTTGCCGTCCCAGGGGCCTGCCGCCAGTCGCGTCCGTTATAGGTAACCTGTGAAACCATTTGTCCCGCTCCGAAGCAGTCGTATACGGTGCAGCCCCTCATACCTCGCTGCCTCAAGCTGCTGTGCACACCGCAGCGGAAATCGGATTGCAGATGGTGACAAGGGGTTCCGCCGTCTTTGTCTATGGCAAAATCCGTGGAGGCGGCGAAAGGTAAAGCGACGCAGCATAATCCAAAGCAGCGTTCGCAATCCGCTTGTAATTGTAATCCACCCTGTTCATCGGGACCTTGCTCTTGTTTGTCTGGCATCATGTTAGAGGAGCTCCTTCCAGTCGGTGTTACGTCAATAATGTGACATCTATTTATATTTTAAAACAAAATGATCATAGAGTCATAGATGAAATGTTGGTTTAAACGGTTTTATACCTGGTGAAGGGATTAAAATCAGAAGCCCCGGATGCTATAATGCACCTTAAGAGCATATGGACGAATAGATAAAGGGGAATAGCATGACAACAAACCAACTTGCCTTGGAGGCAATTGAATCGAATGATTACGAGCGTGCATTGTTACTGTTTCAACAGGCTGTCAGGGAGTCGAGAGATGTTCAATCTCTTCATAACTTGGCGTTTTTCTATGTTCACGAGGGAATACCGGACGATCAGGGCTGCTGGGAAGCGGCCGAGGATCTAGCGATTGAGCTGTTGAAGGAGTGCATCGAGCTTCAGCCTCGATCCTATTTTCCATATCATTTGTTAGGAGAGGCATACCTGAATCTAGAAAGATGGGAAGAAGCATTTGTAGCGTTAGAACGGGGGCTCCGGATTTATCCGGCGCCTGCTGCGTTGCATAATGCAGCCGTGGCTGCCTATCGTCTTGGGAATGTGGAAGTGGCCGTGACGTACTTTGGACAATCTGCTGCAGCCGAAGAAAATGAATATACGAAATATGAATATGCGGCCTGTTTAGTTGAAACGAAACGATATGACGAAGCGCTTGCGATGATCGAGAAATTGATGAGCGAGACAGACGACTATATCGGAGATGTCGAGATCGCGGAATTGTATCTGGAGATGGGGCAATACCATTCCGCCGTTACCTTTTACGAGAAGGGCTGGCGCGAATACGCGAAGGATCCTCGTTGGGTGAATCGGTTTATCTATTCGCTGATTCGTGCTGGGCAGAGCTCTAGGGCCGAGGAAATTGCAGCCGAGGCGGTACAGGAAAACAGGGCATGGATTGCCGATATTCAACATGATCCGGAAGAAGATGAGTTTGATGAGGAAAACCAGGCAAGCATCCGCTTCGCCTTGGGCGATATTGAAAATTACCAAACGATCATTTCGCGTTTCACAGAAGGGGAATATCCCGTCATGGATCATCGTCCCTCCATGCTGACCGCTTGTTATTGGTTCGGCTGCAAAAGGCATGGGCATCCTGAATATGTTTAAGTTACATACGTATAAGTTACTCCATCGCGACAATCTGTTAAGCTGCCAAGGAAATTCCGGCAGCTTTTTTGTATGTTACATGCCAAGCCGACCGATAGTATATAATGAAATTCGTGTCTTTGGGCATCGCTTTATTTGGAATTCCCTTCATTTCAGGACATATGTCCTTTCCCGAGTTTGGGGAATTCACTTTTAATAGTATACAGACCTATAGAAAAAGGAGTATGTATCGTGAGAGGAATCTTATTTGCATTCATTGGCGGTGCCTGCATTACGCTGCAGGGGGTGGCCAATGCCCGGATTAGCCAGGATATGGGCACTTGGCAAGCAGCGACCGTTACGCAGTTGACCGGATTTATTATGGCTTTGGTCATTTTGCTGTTCGTCCGGGACGGAAGCAGACAAGGATTTGGACAAGTGAAGCCGCTCTATCTAATCGGGGGAGCCTTGGGGGCACCCATTATATTCAGTGAGGTGACAGCGATTCAGAACATCGGCGTCACATTAACGATATCCGCATTGTTGATTGCCCAGTTATTCTTGACGTTCCTGATTGACAGCAACGGATGGTTCGGCGTGGTGAAGAAGAGAATGAGCTTGCCTCAATTCATCGGGATCGGGATGATGATCGCCGGTGTCGTGATAATCAAATTATGATATGGAAGCAAGTGATCCATTGAAATGTTCGGGAAAGGAGAGAGAGATGTGAAGGAAATTCAAAATGCGGAGCTCATGCAGCATTTTTTGCTGAGCAACCAGATCCAGTCCGTATTTCACGATGATTTAATGCCATATCTGGTGTTATATCACTTCGATCAGGGCGACATCGTCTGCACGCAAGGCGAGCCGGCCGAGATGCTGTATATCCTGGTTCAAGGGAAGATAAAAATCTTCACGACCTCCGCAGAAGGCAAGGCGCTTGTTCTATCTTTTAAAACACCGCTTGAGGTGATCGGAGATATTGAATACATTCAAGGCAATCCGTTGATCAATACGGTACAGGCCATATCATCTGTGTATATGATCGGCGTGCATTATCGCTGGCTTCGCAAATACGGACAGGAGCATCCGTCATTGCTGCAATTTTTGCTGCGGATCATTACGCGGAAGTTTTATATTAAATCCAATTTCTTGAGTTTTAATTTGCTGCATCCGGTTGAGGTGCGACTGGCCAGCTATCTATTATCCGTATCTGACGAAGAGTCAGGCACGTTCGCTGCCAACGATCCGGCCGCTTACAATCTGACGGATATCGCGAATCTGCTCGGCACCAGCTACCGGCATTTAAACCGGGTGATTCTGAAGTTCAGTCAAGAAGGGCTGATCGAGCGCCGCAAGGGGTTCATTCTGATTAAAGATCGGGAAGCGTTGACGAGTGTAGCGGGAGGCAACATCTACGAAGAATGACGCTTGGTGAGGATGAATCAATGAAGTGAGGAGATGGAACATGATAGCAGGATTGGTATTGGCACTAATCGCGGGTTCATTGGTTAGTTTGCAGAATATTTTCAATAACAGAGTGAATGAGAAAACAGGCTCCTGGTCTACAACGACGTTGGTGTTAGGCATGGGCTTCGTGGCTTCGTTTGGCATGAGTCTTGTTGTAGAAGGCAAAGGGACGTTCTCCCTACATAACATGGAGCCTTGGTACTGGATTAGCGGGTTGATTGGGGTCGGCGTGGTGATTTGCCTGGTGCAGGCGACAAGGCTGCTCGGTGCCACATTCGCCATTTCGATTGTCATGACCTCGCAGCTCGGTTTTGCGTTGTTGTGGGACTCCCTGGGATGGTTAGGGTTAGAGAAGGTTCCGTTTACCATGAATCAGCTGATCGGTGTTCTTGTTATTGTTGGCGGGATTCTGGTATTTAAATTAGGCGGGAAACGGGAACAACAAGAGACGGCTTAGCGTTAAGCTTATCTGATGAGGGGAGGAATCCATATGATAACGGAGATTGACAAAATCGCCTGGATCCACATCGCGGAAGGACGCATATTGGGCGCTCGTTCCAAAGGAAAGGATACGTACTACTTGCCGGGAGGAAAGCGAGAACCCGGGGAATCCGATATCGACACGCTGGTGCGGGAAATCCAGGAGGAACTGTCCGTTCGTATCAATCCGGAGACCGCGGCGCATGCTGGCAGCTTCCGCGCTGGCGCTCACGGCAAATCGGAGGGCGTTCGAGTAACGATGTCCTGTTACACGGCGGAGTATGAAGGAGAGTTAAGCCCGGCTTCGGAAATTGATGAATTTGCTTGGCTAACGTACAAGGATCGGGAGCGGGTCTCTGAGGTCTGCCAGATGATCTTCGATCATCTGCATGAATTGAAGAAGCTGGCTGATTAAGTCCCGTTGGAGAAGCAGCCTGCATCCAGCTCCATGCATCGAAAAAAGACGCTCCCGCGGGAGCGTCTTGTCATATATGGAACAAATGTTCGTTTTGTGGGTCATCTAAATTGAATCGGACGATATTCGGCTTTCATATTATTAGTATAGCTCAGCGCTTAATATAAGTCTATATTTTGCCAGGGAAATGTTTTATAGTTTGTAATACCCGGCCGGGGGACGTGGTATATCGCATTTTTTACTTGTGCTGTTCGGATAGAAAGAGGGAGTCCTGTGCAAATACGATTATGGAATAACAATTTAAAGGTTCGATTATTGGGTGAAGCGCTGTTCAATATGCTGTTTTGGATGTACTTTCCCTTCATAACGGTTTATTTCGGAGCGGCTTTAGGCAATCATATCGCGGGAATCCTCATGACGGTTCCGCCGATATTCAGCATCATCGGCAGCTTGCTCGGCGGCGCATTAGCCGATCGGCTGGGACGCCGCCCTATCATGCTGCTTGGCGCCTCGCTGCAGACGGTCATGTTTGCGCTGTTCGCGCTGTCGCCTTCGCACTGGATCGATTATGCCGCATTTATCGGCATCGGATTCGGGGGCGCCATCTATAGGCCTGCCAGCTCCGCGATGGTAGCCGATCTGGTTCCGGTGGAAGAACGCCGGCAGGTATTTGCAACGTTCATGACGGCGAACAACTTGGGAGCCGTGCTTGGTCCGGCGCTTGGGGCCATTTTCTTTTTTCAGTATCGGCAGGAGCTTCTGTGGTCTTGTTCCTTCGTCTTACTGATCTATTTTATCGCGATTTACTTCATCGTTCAGGAGACCCTGCCGGCGCCTGCAAAACGCACGAAGCCGACAGGCTCGATTCTTCAGGTATTCAAGGAACAGTGGAAGGGATATGGCGTCATTTTTCGAGATAAGGTGTTTTTGGTGTACATATTGGCGGGGATTTTTGCTCTTGTGGCCATCATGCAGCTGGATCTGTATTTGGCTGTATATGTGATCGATTATGTACCATCCCAGGCGCTGTTCTCCTGGAATGGGCATTCGCTTATGCTTTCGAGCACGGAGATATTAGGGTGGGTGCTGGGGCTTAACGGGCTCTTGTTCGTTCTCTTTATTCTCCCGGTCACCAAGTGGTTTCGGGATTGGAAGGAGCGTGACGTCTTCGTACTGTCTTCCCTGTTATCCGGAGTAGGCACTTTTGCACTCGGGCTGAACACAAACATCTGGTTCCTATTCTTTGTAACCATTATTTTCACTTTCGGCGAAATGGTCCGTTCCCCCGTGACGCAAAGCTTTATCAGCCGTTATGCTCCGGAGCATGCAAGAGGACAGTATATGGGAGCTGACAGCTTACAGTTTACGATCGGAAGATTTCTGGCACCGGTGACGGTCTTTCTGTCCACTTGGCTGCAGCCTATGGGTATATTCAGCATTATCTTGCTATCGGCATTAATCAGTGTGGTGCTGTATATCCTGCTATTTCGAATGTATGAAGAAAAAAAAGACGCAGCATAATAGGCCAGACCTATGATAAGAGAGTAGAGATGAGAGCAAGCCGGGTTGGAACGCAGCCGCAGGCTTGCTTGCTTTCTTTTTTATTCGACGCTGAACGTGACTGAAGTCTTTAAAGGAATAAATTTGAAATTCACATTTACAAACCGCTGGTCGGTATATATAATAAAGCTACAAATATACGGAGGGTTGGTGAAGGTCATGATTCCGTTTATAGCCATGTTGGTTTCGCTTCTTTTGTTTCGGACGCTCGGCTTTGCAGGCTGGGAGTATATGAATGACTGGGTCATCTCACTCAGATTTGCGGTTGCGGTCCTGTTTCTGCTAACGGCTTCTGCCCACTGGGGAAAACGAAGACCCGATTTAATCGCCATGATCCCGCCAGGAATACCGAAGGCTGCGCTCATGGTTACCATCACCGGTGTGCTGGAGCTTGCAGGCGCGATGCTCATCCTTATTCCGGCTACAACAGCATGGGCCTCTGCCGGTCTGGCGCTGATGCTGATCGCCATGTTTCCCGCCAATGTATACGCAGCGAATCACCATTTGTCACTTGGCGGTAAGCCGGTCACTCCAATCGTACCGAGAACGTTTCTCCAAATCGTGTTTCTGGCAGCGGTTCTTATGGCGGGCTGGCTTCCACCTCAAGGGTAATCAACTTATCATCAAGGAGGAATTAATAAGTGAAGCAGGAAGAAAGGCGAGAGCAAACCAAGCGAATACTGCTTGAAGCCACGGAAGACCTGATTAGGGAGCAAGGCTGCAGCCAAACCACCCTTAATGACATCATGAAGCGTTCCGGTTTGTCTAAAGGCGCCATATTTCATTATGTTTCAAGTAAGGATGAGCTGTTTGTGCACGTATTACGGGCTAAGCTTGCCGAGCAGAACGAGCAGTTCATGAGCGAAGTGAACAAGCAAGGGGACGTCAAACAGTTTGACGGACCGATGAATACCATTACCAACAGCATGTCGAGACTGGAAAGTCGTGATGATGTCAGCAACCTGATCTTCATGTACCTGATTGGCAAAAGCGATCAGCCCGAAATCGCCGACATTGTGGCTGGCTTCTATAGGGAAGCGACAGCCACTTCGAAGCTATGGATTGTCACAGGCCAGGAAGCAGGGGTTATACCGGAATCCATCGATGCGGAACGCACCGCCGAGCTGTTCGAGCTGTTGTCGTTCGGACTGCGGATGCGGGGGCTTATCGGTGTAAATAGTCATGCATTCAGCACGAAGGATTATGCCGAATTCATCATCGATATTCTCCGGCCCGGGCACCGGAAAGAGGGGAAGGATGGCTTATGACGCTGTGGTTATTTCTGCACATCGCCGGATGCGTATTATTTCTCGGTAATATCATTACGGCGGCATTCTGGAAAATAAGAGCTGACCTGAAAGGGGATCCGGCCGAAGTCCATAATACGGTTAAGAATGTTATGTTAGCCGATATGGTATTTACCCTGCCAGGTTTGCTGCTAATTATCGTCTCAGGCGTTATGATGGCTGTTCAAGCCGGATATGCAATGGGCGGAATGAACTGGCTGATGGCCTCATTGATTCTGTTTGGCGTTACGGGGATCCTGTGGGCAGGTTTTTTGATTCCGCTGCAAAAAGGGATGATTCGGCATAGTTTGCAATCCATTAGGGATGGGGTCATTTCAGCCGGTTATAAAAGAGCTTCGACGTATTGGGCTTTAGGCGGGACAATAGCCACCCTGCTGCCCATTGTTATTTTATACTTCATGGTCAGCAAACCATTTTGAAGTGAAGAGAACGATCTGATTGCCTAACGTGATCAAGTCGTTTTTTTAACTTGCGTTCATCCGACAATGGAACACAGGGGTGAGACGTGCCATTCCAACCTGCCTGCAGGTGCATATTTGACCATCCTCTGCATACAGTTAGGCGAGAAAGCTCTGAATAAGGGAGGATGCCCAAATGTCCGTTAATGATCAGCATTTGGCACAAATCGCTAAGGCCTATCTGCCAAGCGGTGCTGAACTTGTACGAATCGATAAACCTGCAGAACATCCTGCGGTTATCGCAGCCGACGTAACGGGAGATCACATACCGGAGATTGCTGGTGTGTCCCGATTCAATGAAGCACTATATTTATTTGTGCTGCAGTACCGCAACGGCGGATATGAGGTCGTAGCCAATGTCTTGGGGGGAGGGATATGCGGTTCATTTATTGAACGCGGCCCCGGTGTTGAACCCTCATATGAATCAATTGATCGTGGGATGGCAGCTCGGTTCCATCTGGTCGAAATTGTCGATATACGCTTGGACACCAGAGGGCCTCCAAGATATCGCACCTGCCGATATATATTACAGTTATATCGAAATTGCCGACATGCCAGGTGCTTCGGGTCCGGATGGCCAGGCTGAAATTGCGCTTTGGATTCACGATACAGGCGAAGCTTATCGAGTCGAGGTCGTCAGGTGGAGCCAAGGGGCCTTAGTCACTGCACCGGATGTATACCCCTATTATTATCCTGTCGTTGTTAGGTACTACGAGAGACTGACGCAAGAACATCCGGATTACTCATATTATTGGTATTACCTGGCGGAGGCACAGTATCGGGCCGGAATGCCGGAAGCAGCCCTTGTGTCGGTCCGCAAAGCACTTACGTTCGCAGAACCTTACCCGGCGCGCGAAACGCTGCTTGAACTTGAGAAACGGATCAAGGAGATGCTGGCAAGCAGAGGGCAGTCCCAGCAGCATGTCGGGTTATTTCCGGCATCCGTGAAAACGACGAACGGAACGAAGTGGGGATACATTGATCGCAGCGGAAATATGGTCATTGAGCCGAAGTACGATGATGCACAGGATTTTCAGGACAATGGTCTCGCGATCGTAGGCGTGAAGGGGAAGTATGGCCTCATCGACAGGACTGACCGTTTTGTAGTGAAGCCTATATATCAGTTCATCAGCCCGTTCTCGGAGCATCGAGCGACCGTGATCGATGAACAAGGTTTTAAGATGATTAACGAACAAGGAGTAGTTCTGACACGACGAGGTTATCCGTATATCGCAGAACTTAAAGAAGGAAGAGCGGTTTATTATGTAACCGATAATGGCAGTGGCGATAGCGCGAACAGCAGATACGGCTATTTAGATTCCACAGGCCAAGAGGTAATCCCGGCGCAATATGAGGAAGCGAATGATTTTGTCGATGGCAAAGCTGTTGTGAAAATCCAAGACCGTCATTACGCGCTCGTTGATCTCCATGGCCGCCGATTGGCCAATTATCCATTCGCCTACGTCGGACCGCCCGGCGATGGCTTGCTTGCTTATCAGAAGGATAGCACTGGCAAATACGGCTATATCGACGAGCAGGGGAACATCGTCATTCCGCCGACCTATACTTCGGCATTTCCTTTTCATCATGACAGAGCCATCGTCAACACGGCTGAAGATTACAAGTCGAAGTATGGCGTCATTAATAAACAGGGCGAGTGGGTCATCCAACCGGAATATAACGATATTCGGGATTTGAATGAAGACCGGTTTGCGCTTGGACGTGCGATCGATCCTGCACAGCCGTATATCGGTTCGATCTATGCCATTGCGGATTGGGATGGAAAGAGGTTATCCGATTTTGTATACCGTGAAGTATCGGAATACAAGCACGGATTGGCATCCGTTTATGATGCACAGCAGACGTATTTTATTGATCGAACCGGCAGACCGGCCCCGGGGTATCCTCAAGTGAACGGCAGCGGTTCGCTCACGCTCGAACCAGGCGGGCTAATTAAGGCATTGGTCGATCAGCGGCTGTCTTACGTAGATCGGTCGGGTCACGTCATCTGGAAGCAGAACACGGTGATTCCGCTGCAACCACCTTATAAGGTAATGGAAGAAAAGTACAAACCCAATCCGGATTACTTGGTCTACTATCCACAGATCGAAGGTATGAGGGATCAGGCAGCTCAGCAAACGCTGAATACGAAGCTTAAAGAAATGTCACAGGTGAAATTCATTCCTGAGAATCAACAGCTTGATTACACGTATACAGGTGATTTTGACGTCATTTTCTACAAGCAGAAGCTCCTCGAACTAGAGTTGAACGGTTATAACTATCCCTTCGGTGCCGCACATGGCATGCCAACCAAAGTTTACGCTGTGATCAACCTGGAGAACGGCAGGATGTATGAATTGAAGGACTTGTTTAAGCCTGGCATCGATTATGTGAAGGAGCTCAGCCGTATCGTTGGCAAGCTTATACAAGAGGATCCGCAGTATTCGTACGTATTCCCGGATAGCTACAAGGGAATTGCAGCAAACCAGCCCTTCTATGTAACCGAGGACGCGTTGCATCTGGTGTTTGCACCGTATGAGATCGCTCCTTACGCAGCGGGTTTTCCGACATTCACAATTCCTTTCACTGAGATCAAGGACATGATCAATACGGAGAGTGAATTTTGGAGGGCGTTTCATTCCTGAGCTTTCATTTCGGGAATAAAAGCCATACCTAACCTTTCCATATTTCCGAACAAGGATTAGAATAGATGAAAACTCCCCTTACATACGAAGCTGGGCTTGGAGGTTTGGTTATGGCAGATAGTGTCACAGGCAAAAAAGATTTCGTTATCACATGCGCTGAGGATTGCGGGAACGCACCGAAGAAGGAGCTGCTTAAGAAACTCCACATCGCTATGGCTGGCATGGACGCACAATTTATGAATGAGAATTTCACGGAGGGGATTCAGCTAAATTACGTTGGGGAAAGAATCGTTCAAGGGAAGGAACAAGTGATTGAATCGTTATGTCAGGTGAAGTATGGCAAGACAGTCGAACTGCATATTCATCATCTGATTACACATGGCAGTACCGGCGCAGCGGAAGGGATCCTTGTATTCGATGACCGGAAGCGCCTGGCATTTTGTAACGTGTACCGGTTTAGCAGCGGTAAAGCTGCCAAAATTAAGGAGATCACTTCCTATACAATCCCATTATCTGAATGATCACGTCGTAGAAAGGACCTTAATTTGTGGTAACTTTTTTTCTTCTTATTATTTATTTGGCCTTTATTAGTTTAGGGCTTCCCGATTCCTTGCTTGGGGTCGCCTGGCCGGCCATGCAGCCGGAGATCGGCGCAGCCTTCGAATCCGCAGGGCTGCTATCCATGGTCGTAACCGGAGGCACCATTGTATCCAGCTTGGTCAGCGGAAGTTTGATTGAACGCTTCGGAACGGGTATCGTTACGTTTGTCAGCTGTTTGTTGACGGCGAGCGCGCTCCTCGGATTTTCGTTTGCGCCATCGCTGTTCTGGCTGATTTTGCTGGCGATTCCGCTTGGATTAGGTGCAGGGGCAGTCGATTCGGGGTTGAACAACTACGTGGCGAACCATTATAAGGCCCATCATATGAGCTGGCTGCACTGTTTCTGGGGCGTAGGCGCAACGTTAGGACCCATCATCATGTCTTATTCGATGGGGACCAACGATGCATGGAGAGACGGATATTATACCGTATCGATGCTGCAATTCGTGCTGGTCTTCATCCTGCTGCTCACGCTTCCGCTCTGGAGGATCGTGGCGGGCAAACATCAGCCCCAAGGCATGGAGGAACTTCATACGAGAAACGAATCAACGAGCGGTGATGAGGCTGCCGCACGCAAACAAAGAAACCCGCTTCAAATGAAAGGGGTTAAGTTTACTTTGATGGCCTTCTTGTTCTACTGCGGAACGGAAATGACCGTCGGTTTATGGGGAGCGAGCTTTCTGGTCGGGACCAGAGATTTACCGTTAGAAACAGCAGCAGTGTGGGTTTCCATGTATTATGGAGGCATCACGGTCGGCCGATTTATTACCGGATTCGTAACGCTGAAGTTCAACAACCTCACGCTTATCCGGGCCGGGCAGATGACAGCCATTGCAGGGGCCATCCTGTTATTGCTGCCGCTGCATCCCTATTTGTCCCTAATCGGTTTGGTTGTCATCGGACTCGGGCTTGCGCCTATATTTCCTTGTTTGCTGCATGAAACGCCGGCCCGCTTCGGCAGAGCCCACTCATCCAGAATTATGGGCTATCAGATGGCTGTAGCTTATACGGGCACCACGATACTGCCTCCGTTGTTTGGCATAGTTGCGGCTCAAATATCGATAGGTTTGTTCCCTGTCGTCATTCTATTGTTTGCCGTGATGATGCTGCTGAGCTCCGAGAAAGTTAACCGTATCCTTTATAAAAACGGGAAGAGCGCGGTTTGATTAGAACCGGGCTCTTCTTTTGTCCGGAATTATACGTATACCGTATAAACCTTGCGGGCGCACTATTCTATTTTGGACAAACCTGATACATTATAAGAATACAAAAAAATAGTAGAGTAGAGGTGTTTGACACATATGCTTCATAACCCGACAGGAAAAGAACGCCTCGGATTAGCCTTGCTCCTCAGCTTGCTTGGCATATTAGGACCGTTCAATATCGATATGTATTTGCCGAGCTTTCCCGACATTGCCGATGATTTAAGCGCGCGGGCGTCGCTCGTACAGCTTAGCTTGACATCCTGTCTGATCGGCCTTGCGGCTGGCCAAATCATTGTGGGACCGATCAGCGATGCGCAAGGAAGAAGAAGACCGCTGCTCATATCGCTTGCCTTGTTTGCTCTTTCTTCCTTATTCTGTGCATTGGCACCCGATATTACGACCCTTATCATCGCCAGATTCTTGCAGGGATTTACGGCAGCTGCCGGCCTTGTCGTCTCGCGCGCCGTAGTAAGGGATGTGTTCAGCGGTCGCGAGCTTACGAAGTTTTTTGCCTTATTATCCGTCATTAATGCGGTTGCCCCTATGGTTGCACCGATGTCCGGTGGAGCCATTTTGCTTATGCCGGGTGCAAGTTGGCATTCGATCTTTTATTTTTTAAGCTTGTTCGGTGCAGTCATCGTATTGATCGTCGCTTTTCGGTTGAAGGAAACCTTGCCGCGGGAGAGAAGAACGCCAAGCTCCCTTACCCATTCCGTGCGTACGATGGGAAGCTTGTTCAAAGATCGATCCTTTATCGGATATGCGTTGACAGTGGGCTTTATTCACGGAGGGAGCTTTGCTTACGTTTCGGGGACGCCGTTTGTATACCAAGGAATTTACGGTGTGTCACCGCAGGTATTTAGCGTGCTGTTCGGAATCAATGGAATCGCCATTATTTCGGGGAGCTTTATTATTGGTAGTTTTGGCGGCATCATCCATGAGCGGAATTTGCTTCGAATCGGGGTCATCGTCTCCGTAAGTGCAACCTTCCTGCTCCTGATCATGACGATGCTCAGAGGGCCTCTCGCGATCATTGTCATCTTGATCTTTATGTATATGGTTACAATCGGCATGGTGGCTACCAGCACATTTACGCTGGCCATGGAGAAACAAGGTCATCGGGCAGGAAGCGCAAGTGCTGTCATTGGTTTGCTGCCCTTGATGCTTGGTTCGATTGTGTCACCGCTGGTCGGTATTGACGAATCCACAGCCGTGCCGATGGGGGCCATATTGTTCTTCACTTCCGTGTTGGGCGCGGCATCATTCTTCAAATTGACGAAACCACAGGGGAGTCCAGTGGAAAGCTGATTTTGTGTTTGGTGAGAGGGCGACAAGCCCTCTCTTTATTAGGACAAACAGGCGTGAAGAAATATGCAAAATATCCCTCGAATGACATTCCCATCTCCGTGACAAAATGTACTAAGGCGGTGAATGGAAATGCAGATAAAGAGAATTATAACCATAATGCTGTCGCTTGTATTGATCACGATTGTGGGCTGCCAGCATCAAAAACCTGCCGAACAGGATTTGCTGCGGGTTAAATCCGAACAAGGGGCCACACATAAGAAAGTCATATTCCTGATGGTCGACTCACTCATGGCACAGGCGATCGATAAGGGCATTTCACAAAAACAGCTGCCCACCATACAGTATTTGATTGAACATGGACAATACCATAAGGATATGGTTAGCTCATTTCCTACGATGTCCGTTACGATTGACAGCACGATGTTAACCGGGAAAAATCCGAATGACCATGGTATACCGGGTCTCCTATGGTATTCTTCCGACGATAAAAAAATGATCAACTACGGTACCGGACCGATGGAAATCCTCAGACAAGGCATCAATCCGGTCCTGACCGATGCATTAATCCATTTGAACGGGAAACATTTAAACTCGAATTCACGAACGATCTATGAAGATTTAGCCCGTGCTGGCTTGAAATCAGGATCGATTAACGGCTTGATATATCGGGGAGCGACCGAGCATACGCTGACGATACCGGATTGGATTCAAGGTCCGACAACACTGCAGAAAAAAATAAAAGTCAAGGGGCCGGATTTTCTAACTTTGGGAGCCTTGTCTAATCCCTTAGAAGGTGCGGAGAATTTGCCTGATCATCTCACCGACCGGATGGGGCTAAACAATAAGTATGCAATAGAAGCTTTGAACTATTTAATTCAAGCGAACAAGCTGCCGGATTTTTTGTATGTTTATTTACCGGATATGGACCAGGAGCTTCACAAGAAGGGTCCGTCTTCGCTTGAAGGAGTCAAAGAGCTGGATCAGCAGCTCCAATCCGTATTGAATTCCTTCGGTTCGCGGGAAAAAGCGTTAAATGAAGCTATTTTCGTCATCGCCGGGGACAGCGGAATGACACAGCTTCTTCCAGCGAATCAGCGTTCCGTGATTGATATGCCAGCTATGTTGAGAGGCATCTCCGTTCTAAAGCCGGGCGAAGAGGTAAAAGCTGAAACCGAGGTCGCCCTTGCAGTCAATGAAACGATGGCTTATGTATATAATTTCAAACCCAATCGTTCCCTGCGAAGCTTGGCGGAAATCCTGAGCAAGGATGACCGTATCGACTTTGTTGCTTGGAAAGAAAACGAATGGATGCATGTCCTTCAAGGCTCCACTTTGAAAGAACTCCGATATAAGGCGAAAGGTAACCTGATTGATCGCTATAAACAAACGTGGACCGTGAAGCAGGATGCCGAGGTGCTGGACCTTACATTAAATGCCGATCATCGAACCTTGGATTACGGACAATATCCCGATGTGCTGGAGAGGTTGTCCGGTTCGCTGAATTCTCATAAAGGTAAATTTTTGGTCGTGACGGCTAAACCGGGATACGAATTGGCAGACCGAAGTTCACCAACACATGAGGGGGGCGGGGGTCATGGCTCGCTCCGTCGAACCGAGTCGCTTGTCCCGCTTATCATTGTTGGAACTGACGAAAAGCCTGAGCATCTACGAATGGTTGATCTAAAAGCCTATTTACTTGATCTGCTGACAAATCACGTTAAGAAGACAAAATAATTTGCAGAGGCTATACCATCATGTTCTACGACTTGGCCGGTGTAGTGTAGTTTGCTGGATATTAGGCACCTTTTTCCAATTTATGTGGAAAAGGGTGCCTTTTTTGTAGCGATTTATTTGACTTTTGCCGTTATAATAAGATGTAACTCTAGCCACAACACTTCTAGCTGTACAAGATGATCTCAACCTTATAAGAATTTTAATAAAGGAGCTGTACGAACATGACGACCAACCAAATCATTCATTCCGTTATTTTTTCGCTTAAACATGAGAAAGGCTCAGCGGAGGAGCAGCGTTTCCTGGAGGATGGACGATCTGCCCTCAGCACGATTCCAACGGTTCAAGACTTTAAGATATTCAAGCAAATCAGTCCTAAAAATACATATGATTTCGGCTTCTCGATGGTGTTTGAGAACGAAGCCGATTATGATGCCTATAATGTGCACCCGCAGCATGTGGACTTCGTCGAGAATCGCTGGAAGAAGGAAGTCGAACAGTTTTTGGAGATCGATTACAGCGAAGTGTAGAAGATGAATTCACATGGATAAGCTGCTGGAGCGGGGGATCATCGTCCGCTACGCCAAAGGTTGGAGACTGCCTGAGCATATTCGGATTTCGGTAGGAACCGCGGAAGAAAATCAAGCGCTGCTTGATGCTTTAAGTGAAATCCTAGGGCATACCACGTAACCTATGGATCGCCGGTTGAACTGCACCTCTCACTGTTAGACATATCTAACAATGGGAGGTGCAGTTTTTTTGATAAATTGTGATGCAGTCTAATCCGTTATCCTGAATTTATAGGTTCTTCAGATTACCCCGATTCTCAATGATGGTTGTTACATGCAGTTTGAAATCCAGATTCGGGTAGTAAGTGGTTCTCCAATCCCGCAGCTGTTCACGATTCAGGTGATTTCTGAAATATTGGCCCAAGGCAAAGATATCGGCTTGTTCTTTTTGCGTTTTCTTGAACATTTGATCCAGACGAGAGGTCAACAGCGCCTCCAGCCTCTCCTTAATTTGTTCTTCCGTTAGATGCCCCCTGGAATCTAGAATGGTGACCTTCAGCCTGAGATGGCTGCGGAGGTAAGGCTTATCATTCTTCATCCAGCTGTGATGGGTAAGCCTGTTGCTAATGATTTGTACGGTGGTGCTGTCCATAATCTCCACCTTGCCGAATGCGCTTTTTCCATAAAAGGCATTGGCTACTAACGTTTCATCGGATCCGATTTGACCCGTCATTCTGCCATTCTTGATGATGGCCGAACCCATGCATTCGATACTTGTGGATCTTCCTGAACGTATGATCGGGACGATGACATCATGCGTATAGGAATGAATGCTGCGAAACATTTGCCATATCCGGGTATCCGCCAATTGAGGGTTCCAGCCGGCGTTTTCTTCAAAAAAATCATAAATGATATTGCCGCTGTGCTCCGATTTGGCTGCCATATCCGAAAAGAATTGATCCAGCCCTTGATCACTGATGGCAAATAGCGTTTTGGAGGAGATGTCTCTGGAACGATTAAACGCGGAGATAATGTCTTCCATGCCGTTACGGGCAAAATTTTTATCCACGATGACGATTTTCAAATGCAGCAAATCGACCTGAGTCTCCATATTCATGCTAATATGATCAATAATTTTATTGATGGTGTCACCCGTTTCCGAAACGATATTTACGGTGCTCGTTTCATTGGTTGCCGGAATATCCAGAAACACCTTGTATTGATTCTCCTCGGTTAACGAAATGCCCATAATGACCGGAAGCGAGCGATGGTTAATGTCTTTGATATCCCAGCAACCGGTTACGAAGGGAACCATCGCTACCAGCAGGAGAACGAATTTAAAGGTAATTCGGATGGTGGCAAGCTTGTCCATATTAAGTTACCTCCGTCGTACGGTTCGCTTTATGCTTGTGCCGCCAACCGATGATAAACGTGATCAGCGGAATCACCAGGAACATATACAGCCTCAGTGGAATTATCCACCCTTGCAGCGTCTTAAGGTAGTCCCAGTTGGGGATGGCGATGGATATGGCAAACAATCCGATGGTCAGCGCAATCAGGAGAACGTTTTGAGGAATGAACGGGACGGCCCGCTTCGCAAGCGTGACGAGAACCCATAACGTCACACCCAGGTACAGAAATGCAAAAGCCATCAAACTCAATAAAAAGAAGATTGTGACCCGATCAAATAAAAGCCATGTAATGTTCACGGTGTCTATCGTCATTAGCATGGGGAATTCATATAATTCGGCGGTTGCGTGACCAAAGGTCAGAAGCGGCAAATATACGGACAATAAGAACATGGGAAACAGCAAGAGACAGCCTAGCATCATTTTTTTGGTGCTGATCTGTATAGAGGGCGGCAACAGCCCCAGGAAAAAGAAGCCGCCCGCATATACGAATAAACTGACCAGAAAATCAGGTTTCGCAAGAAAATGGAACGATTGACCAGGGTCAATGATCGGCAGCAAGTAATACCAATCCACATTTTGAAAGCTAAAGCAGAGAACAAAAAGGATGGGGATTGTGAACAGGATAACCAGCAGGACACTGGTTCGGGCCATGCTGCTCATTCCTTGCCAAGCCATGAGGAAAGCAATGGATATCAGTAACAACTGGATCGCCCACAGCGGCGTGCTCGATAAGAATACTAAGGTGAGCATCTCGGAATAAGCTCGGATCGTTATGATAATGGCTACGCCGAAGTAGAGCAAGGCAGGCAGCAGGAGTAGCCATGGAAGAAATTTGCCGACGCTCCCGAAAATATCCACGACATTCCGATGCGCGGCCCATTGCAGTCCTTTGACATACATGTAGAGGGCTATCGCATGCAGTGCATAGCATATGGAAATTCCGATCCAATGCCCCATGTCCATGGCTGAAAACAAATCGGAAGGATAGAGAAAAAAGATAAGACCCATATGACAAACCACATACACGATGGCTGCTTGATAACCACTCTTATCCATTGCGATCATCCTTCTGATTTAATGTTGGAAATGACAAGTAAGGAATGCCCATGCTTTTTTGATGACCCATATAGGCACAGATGACCACGATTCCAGCAAGGAGCCCCAACATCCCATAGATGGCGGATAAAATGATCAGCAGGTATTTGAACACGCGAACAGATACAGCGTTCTGAAACCCCACTACAGTAGAAGAAGCAATCGTGGTACCCGCCAGCACGATAATCAGAAGGTTGCTGACAAGTTTAGCGGACACGGCTGCCTGGCCCAGTATAATACCGCCAACCATCGTAATCGTGGGTCCCACGCTTTTTGGAAGTCGAACACTTGCTTCAAGAATGAGCTCTAGAACGATGAGGAGCAGCAGCGTTTCGACAAAGGCGGGATAAGGTACGTCCTGCCGGCTGTTAGCAATCGACAAGGCCAGCTGAAGCCGCAGTACTTCAGGGTTAACGGACACTAAGGCCACATATAACCCAGGAATAATCGTTGCGATCAAGACGCCCACAATTCGCAAAAGACGGATAAGGTACATGAAGGTGCGAGGGTAATTATGATCGTCCTTCATGCAGAACATATCCATGACGAGACTGGGTAAAATGATTGCAAAAGGATGACGGTCAATCATAAATACCACTTTACCTTGTTGAAGGGCGTGAGCTGCATTTTGCGGCAACTCCGTCATGTTGAAGTTGGTTACGAACGACCACTTGTTTAATCCCAGCATGTTCTCCAGCTGTTGGATATGTTGAACATCCTGGTGTAATCCTGCTCTGATCTTCGCTTGAATGGATTGCAGTAACTGGGGGTTGATCCTGTCCTCCTGATAGATTAGCAATAACGACTTGGGGTGACTTGACCCTGCCGTGTACGATTCTACCTGAAGGCTGGATCCGGTGCAGTGTTTTCGAAGGATGCCGATATTCGTATGGATATCCTCCTGAAAAGAGCTGCTGGAGCCGTATACCGTACTTTCCGTTTCAGGCGCTGAGACCGAGCGGGTGACACTTTTCGATATCGGAAGAACGGCACAGCATGTCCCTGACAGAGGCTCCAGCAGGATCAGGTGGCCCTTCATGATGTCAGGTATAATCGATGCCAGATTAGGTTCTACAAGCTCGCCCAAAATTTTAAGAAGCTTAGCGGGCGGCAGGGAGGTTTTGACCAGATTTGAGGTTTGAGTTTGAAGGGATGCGATACTCTGGGGCAGATCAACTAACGAATCTAAACCAAACACTTGAACTTGATACTGCTGCAATCGAATTTCTACATTGAAATAATCAGCATTCGCTTTGAAATACTCAGCAAGGCTTTCTTTGAGATCCATATATTCACTCCCACGCGCCGGTATATTAGATATCATTTCCATTACAGCCATTGATTTATGCAAAAAAGCTTAATTGATGTCACACTTGGCGTGCCTTATTTGTCTACATTATGAAATAGACGAAAAAGGAGAGATATACGATGGAGAACATGCTCATCATCAACGCACATCCGAGGGTGGAGTCAGCGACATCGGTCAGCCTGCAGGTGCTTCAGCATTTTTTGGAGGCGTACACGAAATGGAGCCCAGCAGGAGCGATAGAACAAATCGATTTATACCGTGATTCTATACCTGCCATAGATCATATGATTCTAGAGCTACGGAGCAAACAGGGAAGAGGGGAGCTGCTTAGCGAAGAGGAACAACAGCTAACGGTCCGCACGTCCGCCATTCTACAGCAATTTAAGGCGGCACGGAAATATGTCATCGTCTTGCCGATGCACAATTTCAACGTTCCTTCGAAGCTTAAGGATTATATCGATAACATCCTCATTGCACGAGAGACGTTCCAATATACGGAGAAGGGTTCGGAAGGTTTGCTAACCGATGGCCGCAGTCTGCTGGTCATTCAGGCGAGTGACGCCATTTATACAAATAATGATTGGTATACCGAGGTGGAATATTCGCATAAATACCTAAAATCCATGTTTAACTTTATGGGGGTTATGGATTATCAGATCATCCGGGCTCAAGGAAATGCATTTTTCGATAGGGATCAAATTCTAGAACAGGCTTATAAGGAAGCCGAAGAAGCTGCGAAACGTCTTGCAGGTAAGAAAATTGAGACATCCAGTAAGTAAGGGAAGATAGAGTTCTGCTCTGTTTATCAAATAAACAAGGCTGCCAACCCGGCAGCCTTTCCTTCGTTCATTCATAGTGGCCCTGCTCCTTCAAATAGGTGAGCAATGACGCCATGTTTTTGCGGATCTCATCAGGGTTCAGATGACCGTAACCCAAAAGCAGCTTATTTACATGCATGCCCTTCTGAATACTGTGATGCTCCACAGGCGTAATGCGTATTCTGTTTAACCGGCTTTTTTCTCTGAACGACTCATCAAAATGAATTCCGGGAAACTCAACGGCAAGATGCAGTCCTGCCGCATCTCCCCAGGGGTGCCAGGCCTCCCCGAAACACTCTTTAAGTGATGATAGAAGCACCTCTCTACGCTCACCATATAACCTCCGCATTTTCCTAATATGTCTGTCGAATTTTCGAGTATGTAAAAACTCAGCCAGTGCTGCTTGCTCAAACGGCGGATTCTGGACATCCGTATAAGTGCGGAGAAAACGCCAGCGTTGCTGAAGCTTAGGTGGAAGTATCGCATAACCAATTCGAAGAGCAGGAAAGAGTACTTTACTAAAAGTACCGATATAGATTACCCGCTCTGAGTCCATGGCATATAACGGCGATACCGGATCACCATAATACCGGAATTCGCTGTCATAATCATCCTCGATAATATAGCTTTGGTTCTCTCGTGCGAAACGGATTAACGCGGCACGTCGGTCAGCGGGCAGGATTCCGCCTAGAGGAAATTGATGCGAAGGCGTGATATAGACGGGTGAAGATGATTTTCCTTTCAGCTTGTCTGGCTGTATTCCATGTTCATCCACTGAAATAGGCTGGACGTTGTAGCCCTTATTAATAAATGTCTGCAGCATCTCGATGTTGCAGGGGTCTTCAACCATAATTTCCATTCCATCCTCATACAACAAGTCAGCAATGACGTGCAGTGCATGGGTAGCTCCTGCCGTTATAAAGACGTCTTCAGGATCTACGGAGAGCCCTTTGCTCCTGTAAAGCCATGAAACGATTTCCATGCGCAGTCGCGGCAAACCTTGGGGGCCCGTATAACCTAGCAGATCATGAGGCATCTCGCTTAAAGTTTTCTGCGAGATCTGCTGCCACAGATACCGTGGAAATTGCCTTAATTCCGGCTGGCCCGTCCGGAAATCAACTAAAAAAGATAGGGGACTCTCTACTCGCTTCGGCGGTTCTTCGACTGGAGGCACCTCCAGAGACAAACCTTCGGCAATCCGGGTCGGTGCTCCCTGGCGGCTTACGACAAAGCCTTCGACGAGCAGCATCTCAATAGCTTCATTTACGGTGTTTCGTGAAACATGCAGCACATTTGCCAAAACACGAGTAGATGGCAGTGCTTCGCCTTCCTTGAGTTTCCCGTTAATAATCTGGTCCCGGACGGCAAGATAAATCTGGCGTTTCAGCGGAATTTCGCTGCTCCGTATCAGTTCAATTCCCCACATTAGGGCATGACCTCCAACTGGTCTGTATAAATTCTAGTTTAACTGGCACTTTTTCCATACCAGTTCACACTCTATGATTGTAGCATATATCAATGTCTATTAGTCCTAGGATGGTTGGGGGATGTGATTGTTTGGAGCGTTGGAAAGGGATGTTGTATCTGTTGGGCGCATTTTCACTTGCGGGCACTTCGGTTATTACCGGTTGGTTTTTGAACGAAAGATTAGGGGTTTTCACCATTACCGCAGTCAGCTTGTTCTTTGCGCTTCTGTGTTTGCTGCCGCTGTGCCTGAGGAACCTGATGAAGACGGTCCGTCGTTTATCGATAAGAGAGTGGAGGATTCTATTCTTCCAGGCGTTATTTGGAATGTTTCTGTTTCGGATGTTTTTACTGTACGGCCTACAACATACAAGTTCTGCTGAAGCCGGAATCTTAACGGGTGCCACGCCTGCCTTTACCGTTATTCTGGCCGGCATGCTGCTGAAAGAATCGATGAACCGCACCAAGCTAGTAGGTGTTCTAAGTACGGTGGGAGGCGTTATCGTGATCCAGGGGTTATTTTCATCGGATGTTTCATTTTCCCTTCATCATATACGGGGTAACGCGCTAGTCCTCTGCGCAGCAGCGAGTGAATCTTACTTTAACATCCTGTCTCGGATCAGTTCAGTCAAGCAAAACAAGACATACGATGAGAATATTCATCCTATAGTCCAAACGACATTGGTCTCTGCACTTGCCCTCATGCTCTGCCTGGTTCCTTCATGGTTTGAGAACCCCGCAGCTTCACTATCAGCGATCGGGCTAAAGGAGTGGTTGGCTCTGGTATGGTATGGACCTATTGTAACGGCGCTGGCTTTTATTTGTTGGTATGCCGGCATCAAGCGGTGCCAGGCTTCAACGGCCGCAGCTTTTTCGGGGATGATGCCATTCACCGCTTTAATGCTCTCGGTCATCCTATTAAAGGAATCGGCCGGCTGGGAGCAGTGGTGCGGGGGACTCCTGGTCATTATAGGTATGATTCTGATTGGGAGAAATCAAGCACAAACCGGTAAATTGTCCATGCAGCCTGTCTCTGACCATGGAATGATATCTGGAGTTCGAAATGAACGCATGGATCCAGACGGAGGGAAACGTAGAACAGATAAAATTGGGTAATAAATGATAAGAGGGATAACATTAAGGATAAGGAGAGTGATCCGAATGGAGAAATTACTAGTTAAGCTTCTGGTGCATGGTGTTATGATTACGGCAATCCTAGTCGGTCTATCGAATGCTACGTTTGCATCAGCGGTTATTGCTGCTTTGGGTATCGGGATTGTTGCTTATCTGGTGGGTGATCTTTTAATTTTGCCGAGGACGAATAACATGATGGCTACCATTGGAGATGCGGGACTGGTATTCGTCATGCTGTGGATTATCAGCGAATCGGCGAACTGGACCTTGACCTTACCGGAGATCTTGCTGATTACGGTGTTAGCCGGTATCTTTGAATATTTCTACCACATGTGGCTCCTTCGGGACCACGAGCCTGTTCAAAAACAACGGGCTTGAGTTTCGGCAAGGTCAATCTGTGATTAACAAATTTTAAACAAAGAAAAAACACGCTGACCTCATCGGAGATCAGCGTGTTTTTGTGCTTTGGGCTATTTTTCTTCAGGTCTCTTGATTTGAAGAGGAGGAGGAATGAGCCAGCCTTTTTCCTTATTCATCTGGAGGATCCGCACACCCAGCGCCGTCTTGGTGAGATGATATTTAGCGAATAAGGCTCCAATATCCTCCCGGATGGACATCCCCATGGTTTTACTGCATGATACGAGTCCGAGTGATGTATCAGCAGCGATTTTGGCTGCAATTTCAGGATCTGTGAATCTTGCACCTACTGGAATATCCTCAAGTTTGGCCGGGGGTCTTTCGGGAAGTCCCGGTGCAGGGGCGATTCCGTTATCTGTAAGCAGTTCATCACATTCTTTAATCTCAAGTTTTGCTTGATCCAGCAGATCTTTTAGCATATTTTTGAGATCTTTATCGCCTGCGTGACTCATATAAGCCTCGTAGCAGGAAACCATGCCTTTTGCCATCATGGACGTTTCCCATACACTGAAGATTTCACCATAATGCATAGGCTCATTTTTAGGATTGCCGCTTAGAATTCCCAAGTTGTTCTCTCCTTTTGTGTTTAATACAAACAGAGTCATTATGTGCAGGAGAGTATCTTTTAATTCTTTCGAAGCAGGTACAGGCATTTTTCGAGGAAATCATTGTCTGAAGGTGCGGATGCATGGGAAATGGGACATTAACGCAAACTGGATTCGTGACAATATTGAGGAAGCGGGAGGACGTTACATGTATTTTTACAAAGAGGATCTGATCAATCTGATCGTTCCGGATAAACCCGATCCAGCAGCTGCAAAAGTGCTGCAGGAAACGTTAGGCGGCCGATTCGGCGAAATGCGGACGTTGATGCAGTTCTTTTTCCAAAGCAATAATTTCAGAGGGAACGCAACTCAATACCGTGACTTGATCCGTGGCGTTTTCTTGGAGGAGATAAGCCATGTTGAGTTGGTTCAACATACAATAAACCAGCTGCTGACAGGCGCGGGCGCAGAAGGCGCAGGTAATGCCGGAACGGACGGTGCTCCGCTGAATGAAGCGATTAAGCATGCGAATCCGCATCACTTCATTATGGGGGCCCAAAGTTCTTTGCCTGTTGATGCCGCAGGAAACCCATGGCAGGGTAATTACGTGTACGATCACGGAAATTTGGTTAGTAATTTACTTGATAATGTCGTGCTCGAATCAACGGGAGTGCTCCAAAAAACGCGAATCTATGAGATGAGCACAAACAAAACCTTCCGTGAAACGTTGGCTTTCCTGATTGTACGGGATAACGCGCATCAAAATGCGTTTGCCAAAGCGCTGGAGACGCTGGGCGTTGAATGGGGTAAAATATTCCCCGTTCCGAATTATGACATCCATAAATATCCGGAGTGTCAAAAATACGTAGATATGGGCTTCCATAACGCACAATTCAACTTCAGGCTGGATGATACACGAATCGGCGAAATCTTTAGCGGTCAAACCCCAAGCAGAAATGCCCCAAGCAGAAATG
>NZ_JBNDYG010000050.1:0-41067 GCF_049893405.1 Paenibacillus sp. Dod16 | reverse complement strand
AAATAGCAGTTTAAAAAATAGAAACAGCAAAATTCTGCAGGTCTGTCCATTTTTAGAATGGAGCCACCATATAAGCTTGATCCTTATTGGATCCTGTTGTCTTTACGTCAATTTTCGAATTATGCAAAATGCTCAAGTACAAGTAGCCATCTTCATGAAAAAAAGTCGAACCAGTAAATGACTCATCTGTATCCCTATTAGCGCCCCAAGCAAAATATTTAGTATCAGGGGCGTTAGTTTTCACCCTAATATTGTAAGTATCATCCCCTTTTAGAAATACCACAGGTTCCTCAAAAAAAATTTCAATTGGTTCTATTTTTTCCGAACAAGCAGACATAAGCACCAATATAAGGAAAAGCGAAGGAATCATTGTCCATCTATTAATATTAGACTTCTTCATATGTTGAGCTCCATTCTCTCGTTTTGTTCATTCGCATATCTTAAGGGTTTTATAAATCACTATATATATCGGCTTCTCTCAATCAAGATATAACCAATCTCGAATGAATTGCTGATTAAACAAAATATTTCGTCGATAATGTTTAAAGTGTTTCAGATTTTATAGATAAATATTTAAAAAATATTGACCGCTGGTATATTTATACATTAAATTACTTAGTATAAAGAAATTATTTAGAAAATACTGGATTTGGATCTGGGGGGGTCTCATTGGAACCTACAGACAGAACGATTAGTTCAGAATTGTTACGATATTTAAGGCAAGAGAATGTAACTATCTCATTCTTTGCAGATAAATCGGGGATCAACTCGGGGACTCTTAGCAGAATCATAAATGGGCAACAATCTATTTCCGTATCAAGTCTTGATTTGATAACCAAGGCGATGAATCTTGAGGAAGGATCTTTATATTCTTTATACGCTAATGAAACTTGTATGTTATCTTCTCTCGATTGGAGACGGCTTGGACCTTTCATCAAACGGTGTGCTGAACTCAGGAAATTACAAATTATTGATCAAGTAGTTGGTTTGATGATGGATAGTCTCAGCTATGCAGCTGTGCTTTTTGAATGTGCGGAAAATTTATATATAGCAGGTTATAAAGATGCCGCAGTGATTATATACAAAAAAGTGGCTGAAAGTGAAAGATATCAGCATGCAGAGAGGTTAGCCTTATGCCAATACAGAATATTTACTTGCTCACTAAATAAGAATCAAGAGCACAATTTGGAGTGTGCTTTACAACTTGAATCGTATGTATCACGTCTTGGTGAATCTGAGCAATTAGACGCATTAAAGGATCTCTCGAATATTTTTTTATCCTTACGAAAATGGACTAAAGCAAAATACTATGCACAATTGATGGGTCGCATCTCTAAAAATCTTTACGATCGAAAAATAAATCGAAATAAACAGGGAAAAAAATCTGTAGTGCCGGCAAAACCACTGTTTGGTTATATTTTATATTCTAACTTGATGTTGGGTGCGATCGCTGCAGAAAACGCAGCGTATGACCAAGCTCTATATTACGTTTCCTGTTATGAAGATCTTAACTGGGTTGTAGAAACAGATAATGAATCAGAGCAAACCAAGAAACAATTCCAAGAGTGGGCAATAGGTAACAAGTATCTCTACCGGTTAATGTCAGGGAGTACTGAGGTATTGGAAGAGTACGTAGATTATATTTCTGTTCGTAAAAACGAGGTGTTGATGGCCCTATTTAAGATTGTTCAAGCAGCAAATTTGTATCGATTTGATATCGATAAGTATCTCGAACGATTTAGGGGTTATATATCTGATCAACTGGAAAGAAGCGAAACCGTGGGTAGCTATACGACTCATTTCTTTGATGATCGTTTTGCAAATTTTTTGACTGATGTAGGTTTATATTATTTGGGAAGAAACAATATCCATAATGGCGTTCGATATATATTGGATAGTTTGGCAGTTTCATATAAAATCAATAATGCAGCGAATATAGTGAGGTGCTGCAGCACAATCGAGAAAATTCGATCTAAAATAGATCACTCAGATCTCCAAAAATACGCTGCGATTATGAAGGAGGTTTACGATCAAGATGAAGAGAAAAATGGTGTTGCTATCATTAATTGCTAGTCTAGTGTTTCTGGTATTACCGAGCGGTATAAGTTCAGCGAATGAAGCAAGTTTGATTATAAAGAAACCTTATACCGCTGCAAGTCCTCAACATGGTGAAGGCGGATGGTGAATAACATCCAATAGGGTGCAGTGTTTTTGCTTGTTGAAAAATAGTTTTCTGATAAAAAGATGATTCCTGGTTACAGGAATCATCTTTTTTATGCAAAAACAATTTTATAGATGTACGGTTAAACGAGGATGTTAATGGAAAAGTATAACAAGGAATCGTTATAACATAAGGAGGAAAGTAAATGATTAAAGTTACCTTAGATATACTCTGGGAGACCTAACCCTGACACTCAATTTTGTGGATATATGTTGGCACCTAAAAGCATGAAAGTTAATTAAGGCTATCTTATCACAACACTATATTAGAACAGAGCCGGTAAATCGCAAGAACGATTTACCGGCTCTGTTTTTGCTACTGTTTTCTTCCTCCCTCACGGATAATATCCCGATTACTCCATAAGAGATTTCTTAAGTTAGATTTAGATCCCTCTATCGTAAAATGAGGGATATTGTGTTCTTTAGCAATCTCTACTCCGGAAATTGTAGCTCCATGTGATGTTGCTGTCAGAAGCTTAAATAGTGCATTGGATTTTCGCAACTCAGCGAATATTCGTTCAGGGTGTTCCCCGTTCTCATGCACAAATTCAGCGCCGGTCTCTTTTACAACTGATTCAAACCACTTTGCTTGTCCACCAATAACAGCAATTTTACAACCTTGGAGAAAAGGAGCAATATTTTTTGGGGGCTTTTTGATTTTTTCATCAGTCTTCTTCGGATGGAAAACATCATCTTCTGATTTCATATCTTCATGGTTCTTATAGATTTTAGAGATTCTTGCATACTCTCCTCTTTCTAAAGAAACGTTAAAGAGACATGGAACCCCGTTTGTAGGGTTGTGAAAAGCAACATCCCGTTCGTGTATAAGATACCTATTATTGTTGTCATGAATATCCACACAGTAATATTTGAAGTGCTCACCTAGCTCTATATAGCCTAAATACTGAACTATAGGTGCATAAGTATCGTCTCCTTGAAAGAGGAGCTGAATATACTGATAGGCTGAGCCATCTCCTCGTTGTCGTTTGGTACATTCTACCTCTGCTTCGTGTTCCAACCCAACAGCATTAACTATGGATTCAGTTATGACACTTTGCTGCCCATCGTCAAATATAATGTAGCCACCGTGTTCTCTTCGATAAAATGTTCCACTTCTTTTGAGTTCATTAGATGATAATGTATCGGTTACTGAAGCATCTTCTGTCTCGATGTTTGTCGCAACCGCTACTTCTGATACTGACTTATTTATTTGCGAGTGCTCATTACTTGAAGTTGCAATGTCAGATTCTTGGTGATTTTCTGATTGCACAATAAAATATGATTCAATTTGAGAAGCCAGATTTAACATCTGAGTGATTTCATATCGTAAGTTTTGTTTCTCGGTTAAATCAATGGTTCTTAAATTTATTAGATTAAGTTTTTTTAGTGCATCCTTATGAATAATTTCAATTAATCCTTCTGCTTTAAAGGATGGAGAGGAGTCATTATTTTTATATACTTCAACTTGTTCTAGTAATCGAGATTTTTCCGCTTCGTTAATTTGTTTTAATGTTAACTCTTGTTCTTCGTATTCAGATATTCTTGAATTTAATTGTGTTATTTCCCTAACTAAATACTTATTTTCATATTCTAATTGAGATACTTCCTTGCTTAATTGTGTGTTTTGATTTTGTACATCTAACAAGTCTTTTTCTGTTGATATCAGTTTTTTAGATAAGTCATTATTCGCTTTAATTAATTGGTCCATAGCTTTATTTATTTCTTTTATTTCTTTATTAAGCCTGGTTATTGTTTTTTCATTTTCTTGTCTGAGTTGACGTTCTTGTTTAATAATCAGGGTTTCTTTTGAAACTTTTGTTTCTTTCTGATCTATAGGCGGCTTTAAAATTGAAGTATCTTGTGATTGTTTCATACCATTAGCACTTTGTATAAGTTCCTCTAACCTCTTGTCAATAGCATCTGACCTTCGAGGAAACATGCGAAGCGCCCAAAAGTAATGCCATTGGCCAAATTTGTTTATTATTTCATTTTCTTTCGAAAGGAAATCAGAATCTGTTAAATCGGGATTCTCACCTGTATAAATATCTATCAGAGTATAAGTGATTGCCTTCAGCACGCTGATTTTCCCGGATGTAGTGTTAACTTTAAGTTTAATTATTTGTAGAAGTCCATCAATTTCTGCTGTTTTTTGAGTTCTTACATTCATTAATTTTTGAAATTTCCGAATTTCAGATGGATTCATCTCTTGAAGTAAGAGGGTTAAGTATTCAATTGGAAAGGTCTCATTCAGTAACTTTAGCAACACATACTCGTACTCTTTCTTTGCTGCTGGATCCAGCTGATCAAGCAGTTGGTCTAATTTTTTTTCCTTCAATATTACTCCTCCAGCCATTACTATGAGATAATAAAGCCCCCAAAGATTATGTAATTTACTCTTTGAGGGCAAAATCTACATATGTTTTTTTAGATTATACAATTCATTTGTATCGCTAACAATAGCCGATGTATCGACAAAGAGACTGCAACAATGAAGGCAGTCTCTTTGTCCAGCAGTTTTATACCCATTTAACGGTTTCACGTTATTAGTATATTCAAAGAGCCTGTTATTATTCATCATTACCATATTGGTTTAGTAAACATGAATATCTGTTCCCCCATGCGTTACTCATTTATCATCTTCCCACCCCTATTAAAAGCTGATTTTTATGATGTTCGAGTTTTCATCCCATATGTAAGAAACACTATACCGAGCGATCCAAAGCTTGCATAGTTAGTTACTTTAGTAATCAGCAGTTCGTCAGTCTCCTTCATAAAGAACAATATAAAATAAACTGACCCAGTTATTGCAATCAATAAAAAGAAATACTCCGCACCATGAGCCAGGCGTTTACTGAACTTATACTTACTTTTCCTCTCAACTACGTCATAGGATGCTTTAGATAAATCGTAGCCTGTTACCAGGAGTGCAACTACACTTACATATCCCGAAAAAGTCGGTGGTATTTTGATGTCAGTAAAAAGAGCTAGAGCTGCAATAATGACATAAACCACTGCAAGACTATAAAAGACGATAGCTACCTTAAGTTTCATTCAAATTCTCTCTCTTTCAATAGAATATAAAAAGATTATGAAAGGCTCATTTTACAATGTTTAATTCATATTCTTCAGTCGCATTTCCTGTAGTTACCATAAGTTTGTTTTTGTTTTCTTGTATTGATCCGGTCAAATCAACAACAAAGTGCTTTTTAATATAGTTTTTGGAGTAGAAATTTGCTGCCTCTTTTTCAGGTTGGCCATTATAAATTACTTTGCCGTTCAGAATAATAACAAGTGGATCAGAACTATTTACATATCTACCGTAGAGAAACAGATCTACTTTGTGGCCGCTATATTTAGCAAGGTCAATATCCACTTTGTATTGATCATCTAAAGAGATCTCTTCCTCATATCCTCCACCAATCTCATTAAGCATTACTCCTAAGTACACCCCATAAAAATTAGTGTATGGATCACCAAACGCATTCTCCAGCTTGTATCGCAGATTATTTGGAACTTGTAGTATAATTGCGACAATTAAAACCGCAATTATTCCTCCTATTATTTTCTTTTTCATTTGTTCTCCTTTATGTTTTATTTGCTTTTCACAAGATCCACGATAAATGCAGGTTTATCTTTCATTAGCGGCTCCAATTCACTTATTGTTGAAACACGCCTTTGAAATTGCAGTAATGAAATTGGGTTTAGTCTTATTTTACCATTTTGACTCGACATCTTGTCTCAATTTTAAAGATATTTTTTATCAAGGATGCTGATTGAAACAAAGGACCCGCTACAATTATGTAGCGGGTCACTTTACTTTAATTGAGTTTTTGGTTATTTAAAAAATGCTGTGCGAAGTTAATAATCAAAAGCTCTACATTTAATCTATTTAGAATTTAATGGTATCTCCTCTATCAGAGAAGGACTGGTATTCTTCACATTTCCCACATCTTTAGAAACAGGATACTTTATCATTCGGTCAGCAGGATATGGTTTCAAGAAACTTATAACCTTATTGGTCTCCTGGATATTTGGATTTATCCATTCATCTGCTGCTCTACCTGTTAATATTACAGGCATACGATCATGAACATCCGTAACAAGTTCATTTGGTGTGGTAGTTATGATAGTACAGCTATGAATTTCATTACCTTTTGGATCCTTCCAGGTATCATGTAGACCAGCAAAAGCAAAGGGGGCTTTCGTATTCAATTGAAATCTAAATGGCTGCTTTCCTTCTTTTTCATGACGCCATTCATAAAATCCGTTACTAACAATAAGGACCCTGTTTTGTTTTAATAAGTGCCTGTAGGCAGGCTTTTTTTCTATACCTTCAGATCGAGCATTAATGGTTTTGTACGCTATCTTGGGATCCTTGCTCCAGAATGGTATGAGTCCCCACTTTAGTCCGATTAATATCCTTCCTTCTCCTGATTGTTGCAAGATACAGGGTATCATTTGTGTCGGAGCAACATTGTAGCGTTTCGAATAGTCATAGTTGACCTCATCTATTCTAAATGTATCTTGAATTTCTTCCAGGTCTGACGTAATAGTAAAGCGACCACACACTTTAATCAACTCCTTTTAAAGTTAATACTCTCCTTAAGAGAATTACCTACTTCGAATAATATTAAACTCAAATATTATAAGGGAAAACCCACACTTCTTATCAGTGTGGGTAATTTTTTGCTAACCTCTGTTGTATGCTTGTTTAACAAATTTGGAAACATATTGCTCCATTTTGTTCCATTTCCTTATTAAAATATATACAAATGCTGCAGTAATCATACTACCAAGACCAATAGATACAAATAAACTGATTTGACCAAGGAGTACTATAGAGACGAACCAAATTGCTGCTAGTACCAAGTAGGACAGGCTAAACAAGATTAGTTTTTGAGTGAAATATACTATTAATGGTTCTTGTTTGTTGTGTTTAATCTGGTTAATAAAGCTGAGGAGAATAATTGCAAGAACTGTAATCAGCGAAATCATAGCTGTTGGAGATGCTACCATAGCTTGCCACCCTTTCCACTTGTATAAATATACAAATATTATAACACAACAGATTTTATGGGTGTCTTGTTCAACGTAAATAATCGCATCATTAACAAAAAGAAGCTCGATTAAATCATCGGGTTCTTTCCGCGTTATCTCCATTAGGGGTAACAGCCCTAACTACCGGACATTAACTTTTTTTAGGTATTCATGGTAAAGCTCATTTAAATAGGTTGTATACTTTAAATCAACTTCAGATATTATATTTAGATTTTTAAATCGTTTTCTTTCGTTAGTTTCTACTTGATTTTTTCTATACAACTTACATATGATTTCTTCATAAGCCATTATCTCAGCTAATTGGTTATCATTTAATTCATTTTTTGCTACAAAAGCGGTAACTTGGGCTTGAATGTTATTAATACCAAATTCATTGCATAAAAACGATCGGTGATTACCCCCTGCATTAACAACATAGGATTGATCAGGAAGTCTAATCAGACTTATGCCGTGCGGTTCAATATCCTGCCATCCATTCTCTGCAATCTTTCTTCGCAATGTACTTAGCTTTTCCTCATCTAGCTTCCTAGATAATCCGATAATATCCAATGGATTGACTATTTGGATGCCTAACTCGATTGAGATGAAATCGTGGCTGTTGTAAGAAATTTGTTTTAATATAGTGTCCGTCATTCCCCATATTTTCTTCATACACTTATTACCTCGATCTTCATTAAATTGATTTACTAAGGAATTAAATGACAGTCCAATCAACAAGTCTCAATAATCGATCGATTTGTTCCGGAGTACTACTATCACGCTGTTGCATTAAAATGCTGGAGGCATATTCGATATCTTGTAGCTGTTTATCATGTGTTCCCAATGAATAGACATAGTTATCAGTAGGAAGCGTCAAGTATCTCTTGACATCTACGCCTATTATAAGGTCCCGCTTTACTCTGACTGAATGTAAAATTTCAAGACTGTCGTTCCATAAAAAAGGTGACCGAGCTTGAATCAGTTCCCTAGTACGTGGCCAAATGCTCATAACCCCAATTTCATCTTCATCCACTAGAAGTTCCTCTTCACTAACTTCTACTTCAAAAATGTAAATTTGATCATTAGAATCTATGGGGATTACCCTGGCACCATAGAAAATACTAAGAGGGAAACTGTCAGTTAAATAAACAAAGCCCTCGGTTGTAGGATAAGTAGATGATGTATCGAAGTTCCTTATTACCCCCGTTGATTTTACTACACCAGCAGATAAAATCTCCTTTGCACGGGTTTCATATGTAGCATGGTATAATATCATGGTTTTAATCTCCTTTATTTTTATTACTATTATCGGATCATGAGATTCGTTGAATTATAGAGATATGATTTAACCAGTATATTGTAACGGGGAAAGAAAAACGAGCAGTCATCCAATTAAGGAAGATGCTCGTTTTCACACGAACTAAAACAATGTCAGAGGTGCATATTCCTCTTCATAGTTCATAAAAAAGTATTCAGTCTCAATCCTCTTCTTCTGACCACGTTCTGCCTTCGTCACTGTTGATCCAACCTTTGCTTCCACCGTGACAAAACGCCAATCCTTATATAGTTCCAGGATGAAAGGGTGTCCATAATAGGAGACTAAACATTTTCCTTGGATGTTATGAAGAAGATCAGCTAAATCTCGAAAGTCCTTTTCGCTGAAATTACCTTTGTAATAATGTGATCGTCCATAATACGGAGAATCAATGAAGAAAAAAGTTTCTTTGGAATCATATCGTTTGATACATTCTCTAAAATCCAACTTTTCGATCATGACATTCCGCAGTCGCTTTTCAAATTCAGCTAATCGACCGAGGGAATTTTGATAATCAGTTGCGGTTGATTTTATTTTTGAGGCTCTCCAGCCTGAAGGTTCATTGTTACACGGAACCATCATCTGACGAAGAAGGTAGTACCAAACTACTGCTCTTTCAAAATCATCTTCAGGGAGCGGTTTTTTTGACCAAGTTTCATATAGATACCTGGATGTTGGGATTGATGACAACGCGTCAATCAAGTCATCTCTTCTGTATCTAAGTTGCATAAGAAAATTTATGAGGTCAGTATCAATATCATTATATACTTCAACTGTGCTTGGAGCCTTCTGCGTGAGACAATGGCCACCCCCGCCGAACACTTCGCAATACGTATGATGCGCTGGTATTAATGGTATGATTTCTTTGGCTAATAGGCCCTTTCCGCCAAACCACCTAATTGGACTTTTAACTTTGTTAATATGAAATGGATTATAAGTTTTGAAGGCTTGCATAAGAGAGATCCCCTTTTCCGTATCGTTTAGTATTGATCGATCCGGAAAATGGCAGGAATCTTCGTTTTCCTCTCATAGGCTATTACTGGGGGCCGTATGAGTGCTACTTCTCACATTCGTGAAATGAGCCGGAGGCGGCCACAATGGACAACCAAACGGAGAATCTATCTTACTATGTCCCCAAATAGTAAGTTCCCCGCTCCTCCTTCGCACCATGAATTAGAGTCTCTCTCTTCGTTTCCTTCCCTTATCTTTGATTATTTTCACGGTATACACTTCCTCATTAAATCAGTGCTACTCTAAGTTTATTAAGAGTTGCTGCAATTTTGTTTTCCATCTGCAGCACATAGTCTCTCTTAATAAGATACTTTGTAAATTTCGCAATCAGTTTTCCATAACGGGATTTTATTTTTTCGTAGTGCTCCCGCTCCTTAAATAATTTAGGCAAAGTATCCTTTCCCAGTAGGAAATTTTCTACTTCCCCGAGATGATCCTGCTTCTTAAGTAGGGACAAGAAAGCTGCTTCGGCAGCGTCACTGTCTTTTTTTCGATTTCCGTAACTTTTTAGCAATTCTTTAATTTCCTCAAAAATGTTTTCTACACCAAAAAGTTGGGCTTTGTATTGGTAGTTTGTTAAGATTTCTCTGGCAATTAAGGGTGTTAACATTTCAAGTTCTGAAATAATCGAGTGTTTTTCACGCTGAATATCCTTTAATCGCCTTTTGTTTTCTTCCTCCTCGATGAGCTGTTGATAATGCCCAGGCTTCATAGCCAAAGAAACCGACTCTCCATAAATTCGGAATCGGATACCATTTTTCTCGAACTGAGCTTTGAGCGGATCGGTCATGACTCGACTCATATGTAATTCAATAAAAGGAATCGGATCATAAGACTTAACAAATTTGACTATATTTTCTGCAAATTGCTTCGCTGCAGACCGGGTCGTTTCGGTTTGCGGATAATCACTAATGGTTTGTTCAAATGGAATAATACGCTGTTCATAATGACTCAGAAAATAAATGTCTTCTCTTGGGAACTCCCGTGCTTCCATGTAACGAATGATTTCATTGACCCACCGACTTTTAGGACTCTGATAAAAAAGATATGCCGGCAGCTCTGTTGCTTGACGCGTGGATGATTCCGTAATGAATGCGATTCGTTGTTCATTCATGAATTGTCATAACCTCCTATTGTGTGATTTCCACTAAGGCGACGTCACAAGTGCTATTCATGAGAAAACAAAAAACACTTCCCCTAAGCACTTTGTTATTCTGCAAAAAGCACAGAAAAGCACTTAAGGAAAGTGTATGTTTCTCAAAAAAGATAGAGCGGATAAGTCGCGTGACGCCGCCAAAATGGTTGTTAAGATAAGCTAAGTATAATTCAGAGACCAATACAAAGTAAAGGGTATTAACCGGTATGAATAATCAATTAATCTGTCTTTAAAGGATGATTTTTTGCGATTCGATCTCCTCAAGTGAGCTACTCTCAAATAACCATTCATCTTTATCCGGAATATAATAAACTGATCCAAGACTCCATTGCATGATTTTACGATCGTTAACTGTTTTAATATAGGTGTGTGCCATCATCAATTGTTTCCTTTCAGATATTAAAAACCATGTGAGAATTAGGTTCGGACTTTAATAATTGCAATTTGATATTAAAGACATTTAACAACAACATTGAAAATTAAATGTGGGTTACCATATTCGGAATCAAATACAGATTTAACGCTACCACCTATTTTGATGGCATACATATGCTTCCAATCAAGTTGGTCGAAATATTGCCATAGTTGCGTATTGCCCTCATCATTAAGTAATTCCCAGTCTCTAGTAAACTCTTCAATATATTTATTATCCATGCCAAACTCCTTCTTTTATATTTATATTTTTTGTTTGATTGTTAATTCTAATTTTAATTTTTCCGTCCGCTATGCAATGCCTCCTTTGTCAGTTTGAAGAAATTCCTCTAGAAAGATTAGTTGACATAATCATTGATTTGAACTGGATATCAAACAGTCTTCCGTCTCAATAGTAATTCGATTCTTTAGTTTTTCAATGAGTGTACTTTTACCTATCCCACTACCTTCTCATCTAATGGGTAAAGAAAACACTTTCCTTAAGCCTGATAATTCTGCATAACAACACAGAAAAGCACTTAAGAAAAGTGTTACTTTCAAATTTGAAAAAGTAGCGGGTGGGTCGCGTGACACCGCCAAAATGAATTCTAAGTTATGTTAATTATAAAACAATAATAAATTTGATGTAAAGTTCTTAGACTCAACGTTTTCTATCCTATTTTCTTTACCTCTTTCCCCAAAGCGTAAAGTGGTATTCTCAACTTAAACAGGTTCCCATCTGCCAAAGGTTCTACAAAAACATTCCCGTTGTACTTTTTAAGAATAGTATTCACGATATAGAGTCCTAGGCCCGAATGCTTCTCTGTATTTGACTTAGTGCTAAAACCCTTCTCAAAAATCTGATTAATTTGTTCGTCCTGAAGTATTGTACCCTTATTAAATACTCCAAAACACAAATGATCATTTTCGACATAACCATTTACTACAACATATCGATCTTCCTCAGGATTATTTTCAACTGCATCAAAAGCGTTATCAATTAGATTACTGAGGATTTTAACAAGATCGGTACTCTTCAAAGTACCCAGCGAAATATTCCCCATATTTATAATGTCATGTTCAAATAGGATCTTATTATTCATCGCCTGTGTAATTTTGGCCTGAATAAGAGCAGAAATGGCCGGAGAGTTGATATTAATGATGTCGTTTACAATCATAGTTTCACCAACGATCTCTTTCGTGTACTTTTTAAGCTCATCATATTCACCTAGCTGCACAAGGGAATGAATCGTACTTAGATGATTATTAAAGTCATGTCGCTGTTCTTTAATAGAGGAGAACATTTGATCAATGTTTTCAACGAATACATCTCGAACTGACTGAAAAGCTACTTCCTTATTCCGGCTATAATACTTTGAAACCAGTAAAAAGAAAATAACTCCCAATATGGTTGTGATGGATATGATGATTAGCAGATTCTTTTGAAACTCATGCATAGTTGCATTGACGGTAGTTAAATCTGCAACTAGACCAACAACTACTGGGTAGTCTAAATGTAGCGGGATAAAAGATTTTAGAACACTGGTACCGTGGATTGTAGTCTCATAAGATAACTCTTTCTGTGATTCATATGCCTGCTTCACGTATTCATCGTCTCGTGCATCTTTTAAATTGTATGAACCAAATAGTATTTCTCTATCGGAATACCAAACAACGCCTTCTTTTATAAATTGCTCTTGTTCTTTTAGGAAGATTGGTGGGTTAAACACGGATACTTCTGTTACGATACTGTTCTGCACGATTTGACTTATCATGGCATCAACGCCTGTATCCTTCTGATATTCCCTGAATTTTTCATCATGAACGAATGGGTCGATAATATAGTTTGTAGTCCCATCATAATAATATCCCCAAAGATCAACATTCTGAGTGTTTGTCATAGACGTATTCATGGGTCCCGCCCAATAGTTCGGTAGAATCTGTCCTACCGGCACATCAACATTTTTATGATCTAGAAGCTGGTTGAATGCTTCAAACCAGTAACCCCTCCAGTTCTTTGTGGTCATCCCCAATTCTTTTGGATCAGAAGACTTGTAGCCAATGATATCATCTCCGGAACGCTTCATTAACGTAATATGATCAATTCCCGCTTTTTTGCTGATGATATCTAGCTGTTCGTTTGTTACCTTTTCTATATCCGGATCCAGATTAGATTGAGCGTATAAAGCAACAGATCTTAAATTTTGACCAAGCATCCAAGTCATATAGTCTTCACCTTTTCGAGAAAGTTGGATCGAAGCGCTGATGTTCTCTGCCTGGATTTTCATTTTTTCGTTTTGCTGGTCGATGAGAGTTCTTCGACTGAAATTGTAGAATGCGTAATCGATCGCTCCCAATATTAAAAGAATTAAATGCAGTGTAATAACAGTGACTTTAAATTGTTTTGATGTTAAGTAGGATCGTAACTTCAACAATGCTCCCCCTTAGATGTTATCAATCTTCTTCTATATCTTCGACATAACGAATGTAAACATTTAGATGCGTAATTTTTGAGATGAGTTATAATGATATTTCAATTAAACAACAGGAGGAGCAGATGTAATGAAACTTACTTTCTTAGGGGCTGGAGATATGTTTTCCTTCAACCAGGGCCATAACAGTGTTTTGGTGGAGTTCTCTTCCACCAATTTAGTGATTGACTTCCCGGAGACAAATTTCAAAGCGCTACGTGAGATGGGTAAAGATTTAAATGATATTCAAAATGTTTTTATATCCCATCTTCATGAGGACCATATTAATGGGCTGCAGTTGCTAGGTTATTACTGTGGTGTACACTCTGAGATCAAACCCAACTTATTTGTACACAGCACATTGTACGATTTGCTTTGGCAAACACTTCGTACCGGCTTGGAACATAGCACCTTTGGGCCTAAATCCCTCTCGGATTACTTTAACGTACAGATTTTTGATGATGAATTCACGGTTGAAGGCCAGACGTTTAGGGCCATTAAAACTTTACATGTTCCAGGGATGATTTCTCATGGATTGTTGTGTGAGCCACATTTTTATTATTCTGGCGACAGCACATTAGATGAAGATTTTGTTGTTCAAATATCCAGTAATGTGAAAACAATCTTCCATGAATGTCATCTGCAGAATGAACAACTGAAGTCTCATACCTCGCTTGAGGAAATCATGAGTTTGCCCAAAGAAGTTCGTGATCAAATGGTTCTCATGCATTATGAGGATCGATACACTGACATTATGGAGAAAAATTCTCTTGAAGAACGAACGGGGCTAAAGATCGCTGCAGCTCATACCGAATTTCATTTTTCTTAAACGCAAAAAAGGGACTTCTCAGTGGAGATAGGTCCCTTTTTGGTTGCTTTGATAGTTTTTAGAAGTCGCATGGTATGTTAAGTACCCAAGAAACAAAGAGATGTGAGAATCAAAAATAACAACCACATCAGAAAAAATATTGATTTTCTTGTTTACATCCGTCTCTATTATTTCATTTCCAGAAATGATACATATATCAGGCACCAAAACACTTATATCTAAGCCAGCGGTATGTAAAACCTGTATGTATAATAAGGTACAAGCTAACTCCTATAGACCCGGATAACAAATAAAGTACCATTCTGTTCATTGGTTCCACAATTATAAACAAGTAGAACATAGAACCAAACCCCAAAGTGGTAATCGCGAGAGCTTTTATTGTATCAGAAGCACGTGTTTTGTGATTTGGTGGAGATATTTCTCTTTCCTTTGAAGATTTTTCGAAAAGTTTACAAGTTGTTTGGTACCTGTGCCTTTCTAAAAACATTTGCATTGTGACGCTATAAAATAGGAAAGTACCAATTGTTCCTGTTAGGAATGTTTTAAAAGATGGTGGTTGGTGCGAAAATGAATAGGCTAGGCAAGATACAATAATGATCATTAGTGTCAATGCAGCAAATTTAAGTATTGCAGGTGGTGTTAATTCAGTATTCGAATTGGTATTTGAATTTTTCATTAGGTACCTCTGATTTATTGATGGAAGTTTTATTAGTAAAGCTTTTAAAAATTAGATTAATTCATTAGCAACTAACAGATGGATATATAACACATGCATTTCTACTTATCAGATAAATCACTAGTATTAATGTTTATCATCCACCCGACTGATTCTAGATTTTTATTTCTAGCGTATTCAGCCATTATATCTGAACGTTTTATCACTTCGTTTACCATCTTAGCTCTCTGTTCTTGCTTTGCTTCAAGGGAATTTATGTTTATAGCTACCACGGATAATACTGAAACAATGATCAGAGAGGAAGCAATCCCCATTATAAATGCAAGTTTTTTCGGTTTCATTTATGTGTGCTCCTTTCCCTTATTGGAGATATAGGTTAAAAGAAAATCAGTCAATTTCATATAAAGATTGATTAGTAATTTATTTCTTGATGAGTTCTTCCGCTGGCGCAGTTAACTCTATATGATAATAGCCATCTTGTATACCGTACATGCTCATTCCTCTAACATCTTTGACTGTTAGAGTTGTCTTATCGTCCTTAGATACTCTTATTTTATCAACGACTAGAGACTGTAGTTCCGCTTTGTCATCTTCAACTTTAACAATTGTTTCCCTTGCTTCACTAACTATATCCAGAACATGAAGTGATTTTTCCGGTAAGTTGTTTATGAAGTCAGGCACATGTGTTTCTTCCCAGACTTTCTTTTGGACTTCCCATTTTTTGCTGTTTGATGTCTCGATTATGTACGAAACTAAGTCTGAAAGAACCAATGAGCCTATTAAAAGAGCGCCTAAATAAATATATAGAACCCATTTTATTCTTTCTCGAATTGACTCAGTATCAAATTTATATATTAAAATAGAACCAACAATTAAACCAAATAATACAAGAATCAATTTAATCCATATTGGTATATCGGGCGGGACATCACCTGGATATAAACTTATTAATTGTTCTTTTGTCAAATCAGCCATACTCCTTTAACTAAGATTTAGTATATCATTTTATCTTTTTGGTAAGTATAAAGTCACTTCATGGAAATCCGGATAAATCTCATACTCAGATAAATCACCTACCCACTTAGCTTCAACATACGGTTTTTCAGAATTTGTATATTGTATTTTTGATGTCTCTACTATTTTTATAGATTTATCGGTGTCCAAAACTACTGAGTATTTTCCATTATTTAATGTCCTTTCTATAATTTCATACCTTTCTAGTGCTACATATGGTAAATACTCTTCATGGAAAGTGAAGTTTTTCCATTTATAAACATCTATAGAATGATTTAATTCGGATGATAAAGTTGGTTTTGTAGAAACATCAAATATACTAGTCAGTAGAAATATAGAAATGATAGTCGTAAGAGCAAATGATAGAAAAAGCAGGAACCTATTAACTTCTCTACTTATTTTTAAAAAGAAAAAATAAACAAGTACTGTGATAAAGACTCCAATGATTACTGAAATTATAATTAAGTTTATAAGTTTTATAAGAGGTGAGCCTGATTCCATCAAAGGATAATTTGAAATGAATTCTTCCCTCGTCATGTATAACTCCTTTATCATGAAGATTTTTGTGCTTACAAGAATTTAGTTTTAATTTCTAAGCAATATATAGATCTTAGCAAAAATATGAAATAGCTTACTTAAACTATAGATTTGATATGCTTTCTCTTCCTAGAGGTGTTGTTAATTTCGGAAACTTTCTTTAATCTAGTTGTATATATACATCGTAAATCCTAAAATTGTGAGAACCAATAGCAGCCTACTACCAAAAGAGCAATAACAGGGCCAATAGTTAATTCACTTAACTATTACACTTCATCTTTGCAATTCATCAAGCACCCTCCGTGGGATTACTTCGTAATGCTTCCCATAAGTGATTCTAATTTGAAACCAATGGTTCAGATTCAAAGTTATCAGTTCTTTCTACTTCAATCTTATTCTTCACAGCATTTCCTTTGTGAGCTTTTTTCAGTGAAGACAAGTGCTTTTGTATTTGTTTTTTGTATTCTGGGATCTTGGCAACTTCTTGTTCATCGATATCAGTTGTGATCCCCGCCGTAGTATATTTGTATGGGTGAGGTTTTATATAGTAAGTACCATTCGTTTGATATATCTCACCTGAAGGGTCGAACCAAAAGATAAAATCTCCCGCGTTTCCAAACACACCAACTTCATCAGGTGCCTCAACAATGACATCATTATTGTAACCACCTTGGTATGCCTTACTGAAAGTTTCAGTGCTGGTAAGCCTCTTGTTACCATTCGTAACTTTTCCTCTTACTGGTACCCTATCGATTATATTCCCTTCGGAAATTACGTATAGCCACATAAGCTTTGATGGATCATTAAAAGCTTTGATGCGGTCAACAATATTCTGTCGTTCTAAGCTCGCATCCATTTGGGGTACTTCCACTTGGGTTGCTAGTTGAGCAGCTTGCTGCATCTTTTGTTCTGTTTGCTTGTTTATTTCTTGCTGGGCAATACTCGGCTCCTCTAAAAAGCAGCCAGAAAGGATTGATAGTGAAGTACAAGTTATAACAGAAGCGGAAATGATTCTCTTTAAAGACATATCTGCGTCCCTCCTTAATTTCATGATTACACTCAATCATTATTAACTTACGGATGATGATTTTTTTAAATATAAGCTGTTACGTTTAATATATAACAAGGGTTGTTGGTTCGAGAAACAAAAGAAAAGAAGCGGGATGAAAGCTTTCTTCCCGCTTCTTTACTATGCTCACGTATAAAGTCTTGGTATGTTTTGATTAATAGCTCATCATTACAAACCGATGCCGGCAGCTGCATTCTCTGTAAAAAGAGATCCCATTCGTATATATTTACGCACCATGGCTTCGGAGCTGTGTCTTGTTTGCTCCATAATAGAACGTTCGCTTTTGCCGAGCATGGCCGCTGATGTTGCTAGTCCCGCTCTCAAACTGTGACCAGCATATTTAGATTCATCGAGTCCGATAGCATCGATATAACGCTTTACTATTAATGCTACAGACCGATCTGATAGGCGGTTTTCAGAGATCTGGCTGTGTCTATTAATTGCTCTATAAACAGGACCAGATTCAATTTGAGCAGCTTGTAACCAGGATAGATAAGATCTAACTGGGCAGGTTTCGATGTTTGTACCATAAGGTATACCAATAAGTTGTCCTTTTCCATCTTGATCTGTTTTGGATTGGTTAATTCGGATCGTAAGCCCTTCCCTTGAGAGATCAATATCTTCAACATCCAAATTCACTAATTCGCTTCGTCGGAATGCTCCAGAAAATCCAAGTAGCAAAAGTGAACGGTCTCGGACTCCAATCAGTTTATCAGGAAGTTCATTAAGCATTAATTTCAAAGTGTCAACCAAAATGGGAAGCTTCCCGGTTTCTGAAGCACCGTGCATTTTTCTTATCCCTGCCCATACTGTCTTAATCCGAGCAGTTGTCGGTGAATCATAACCATCTAGTGTATGTGCTTGTGATATAGCAGTCATACGGCGTTGGATCGTACTAGCTTTTTTTCCTTCGTAAGCTAAGCTGGAGAGATAAAGAGCATATGTTTCATCATTTGTTGGTTTGGCCGGTAGCTGATACTTATCACACCAATCTTTGAAATGCCTCCAATCTGAGCGATAAGACCTGAGTGTATTATCTGATTTGGAATTGTCGACATACTGCTTAGTTAGCATTAATAGTTTATTTAGAGTTTCCTCAGCCATTTGGATTTCGTTGTTAAATGCAGGTGTAATCATTTCAATAATCCTCTCCCCCGTTACAAAGAACCAAAGAACAAATTTTATGAATCCGAACTTATAAATGTTTGAGAATAATGGTTAACATAATATTCATACTGTTCCCTTTTTGATTTTTCTTATGAAATTAGTAGAGAGGTCAACTATGAAACAAAAAGAAATGAAAAGTAGAGTACCGATTTTGAAGCTTTGAGGATCTACTTTTAAGTTCAGTATATAACTAGTGTACACCTCGAAGTATTCACTAAATATGTAAGGGAGGTAAAACCAAAGAAAATACATGCATCCGACCAAGGTTAGTAAACCTGGAATATTTCCTAGATCAAGCCCCCGTTCATCCTCTGCATATAAACACACCAATCTTTTCCCTATTTGATTTGAATAGAAGACAAGAACTAATAAGAGTAATTATGATGATAGCAATCAAGTTTTCTGTATTCATACCATGTATATATACAGAAATAAAGGGACATAATAAAACAAGAATAATAAACATAGGGAATGTTATATTAACTAGCAATCTCATGACTATCATTTGATAATCGCCTCCAATGATCCCATATAGCAGTTTTTTTAAACGATTATAACGTCTATCTCGTCAATTCATTATTCCAAAATCTAAACGAAGAATCCAATTTACGCTTCTCCATTCACTCCTTCTTTTCCTCAACTAAAACTTCTACAATCCTAACTTCCGATACACTTACATTATCGGAAGTTAGGATTTCTTTAATTATAACACCCAAAATAAACGGCTCACTACTATCATTCAGTTTAAATCCATGTTATTGTTACCATATAACAGATAGGTTAACATGTTAACATAGCTGTTATATAAGAAATATTGATGTTAACATAGGAGATGAATAAATGAGCGCCACTGAAAATTTGAATGTTGACATGATTGAAAATGAGGGTAAAACAAAAGGAATGAGGTTGTCCCCTTCTACTCGTACTATGTATGATCAGATGAAGGCTGCAGCTGGGGGGACAGATGATGCGTTTATAGCAAGTCTATTGCAATTATCCAAACTTAAGGATTTACAAGAGACTGAACCAGGGTTTGCAGCAGAGCTCAAGGAACTCCAAAAATATTTAAACCGTATATCTAGCTCATTCATTAGAGTTATGGAAAGAGGTTCCGATTCACTTACGGAACAAAAGAAGGAATCTCAAGATGAGTTACAGCGCTTAGAGCGAGTAATAACATCTCTAAAAGATGAAAAAAACGCACAACAAAAAAAGCTCTCAATTAAAGACCAGGAGCTTATGGAGCTAAATGAGGAATGTGATGAACTTCGCTCTAAAATGGTTCAGTATGAGAAAACGATTCAGGCTATCGAAGAACTAAATAAATTAACAAATGAAAATAACTCCAAATTACAGGCTCGTGTTGAGGAACTTATAGATGCAGAACAGAAAGTTATTGAACTGAAACAGCAAATGCATGATCTAAAGGAAAATTATGATCGTGAAATTGTTAACCTAAAAGAGGTGGAGAAGGAGTTAAGAGTTCGCATAGAGGGAATTTCAAGTGAAGCCAAGCGTGATAAAGAAGAATTAATACAAAGGTATAATGATTTACAAAAAGAACATAAAAGAAACATTGAACATATTAAGAAAGAAACTGAAATGGAAGCAAGAGAAAAAATCTTTAAGGAGAAATTGGAGTTACAGAAGGCCATGGATCAATTAAGAGAAAGACATAGCGAAACGATTGAAGAGCTATTAAGAAAACTGCAGGAAAAGAATGATAAATAAAAATTCCATTTTCAAAAGTGGAAAAGATGTTGTATATTCGTTCTTTATTAATTCTCATTCAAAGCAAAGGTTGAAATCCAAAGGCAAGAAGCCGTCCGGCATTATATGGACCTGTCCGCTCTATGTAAAGCGTGTACGGCTTCTTTCTCAAAAACCTCCTGTAGCACCATTTAAGACCGACAATAAGTTTTCAATCTGTAGTATTCCGGACATCTGAAGGGATTCGATGTAAACTGCTTAGGAGGGACTTTTCCAAATCCATATTTCTAAACCCTGACATTCTGTATCGCATATAAAAAATTTGGAATAACGTCCTGATGTGAAATGAATCTACTCTGCTTAAATTGGATAAGTCCTCGATTCTGTTATTAGAAAGGATCTGAGGATTTCTCTTTTCTTCTATTGTCATATACTTCGTAAATTGTCGATAAGCATATAGCTGCCCCACGTTAATACCACTTTTGTTAGCCCAGTCATTTTCACGATAGGATGACCTCAGTTGAACAAGCAAATAATCAATAGAAATTTTTGAGAATATTCTCCTTTTACACCGACCAATCATCCCTATTTTTTTGCGGTATTCTGGTAGGATCAATCTATCGACATGGGTATCATCCCACATCTTCATTAATGCACGCTCCCTATTGTTTACCCATTTAATTCTTTATCCAATGGTTTTATTAGCGACAAATACACTCCTCGATTGCATTTCGTTGATCGCGCCAAAATTCGAAGCGAATGCGTGCCTGAAGCCGTTCTTGAGATGTTTTCGTTGTATCACGGACAATCCTAACCTGTTCTAACATTTTGTCGTGCAATTCATGCCACTTACACATTCTCTCCACTAGTTAATCACCCCGTTTGCAATTACACTTTGCTATTTTGTCGAATCAATCTTTTCCAACAAAAGACTTTCAGTTCTACAACAAATCAAAGTTTGTATGCAAGACCATCCCCCGCTCCGCTCTTGCCATACCCTTATTGCGTTATAGGTTCTTATTCAATTTATAGCTTTCCTCTAATCTTACATGCCTGTATAAAAACTTGAAAATGAGTGTCGTTCCATGTACTCAGACCACTATTAAGTCTAAATATTTCACCGTTATACATGTGCATTCCCGCAAACACCAAATATTTGTATGGATCATCCATGTAAAAAATAGCATCAGTCAAGCTTTTAGTGCTTTCATCATTCTCATCTTCCCAATGATGTACCCAATCAAAAGGAAATTTACCACTGTTTTCAGGTATTCTCTTTAAAACATCGGGCAAAGCCAAGATATAACAAGCTACTTCATATTCAATACTGGGTAGGCTGCTTGCATAAAAAATTAATAGAGATTCATAGTTCTTTCTATGGGCCTCATCAACAAAGAACATCAAAAAACCTCCTTCAAAGGTGAAATTCGCTAATCTCCCGATCAATTATGTCTTGATTAATCCCTATGTATCTCATGGTGATGAATTGAGCTGACTGGTCAAATATCTCCTGCAGGAGAGTTACATCTTTTGTTTTTTGGTTAAAGTGATATCCGGAACGCCTTACGTAGTGTATGAGTCTCTATTTAACTTAGATCGAGCGACTTCTGCCGCTGCTGCGTTCAATATTTTCGATAGACCTTCCCGAACTATGTTTCGTTTCGTTTTCCTGGATGGGAACAAAAATGTGATTTCAAATCTATTTTTTAGATCTCCAATTTTTAGGGTGTCTTGGTTGACCAGGATTAGGTTGATTTTTATCAAGAATCCATGTCTTACCCTTCTTAACGGCCTTTCCTTCTTTTTGGAGTTTCAATCTGCATAAATCTTTTATGTAAGAAGGCTTAAGCCCCCAAAGCCTAGAAGCTTCTTCAACATCCATAATGTGTTCAAGAGGATTCATTGGCAGTTTGGAGGCTAAATCATTGTCCTTGCCATAGTCACTGGAATTCATTATATCACCTTCAAAAAATGCTTTAAACTCAATATAAGCGATATCGCGTATTGTGTCTATGAAAGGAAGAGGTTGAAGATAATTTCCTTATTGCTTATTGATAACCTCGTTTGCCATTTCAATTACAGGCGCATCCCAGCGATGCTGTGGGTTATCAGCAAGCTTATCACTCACTTTATTGCGAATGTTCATCTTCGCAGTATCCATACGATCTCTTACATTATTCAGTTCGATCTCCACTTGCTTCTCATAGGAATTTTTATCCAAAATGTCACGCATTATTTGAGAACGGATAACTCGTTCTGCGCTTTCTTCGAATGTTCTGGCCAGCACCTCTTCGGTAGGGATTACTTTGCCGACACCGTAATCCTCCATTTTCCCTTCCAACCACTCAATGAACTCAGGTGTTGTCATAGCGTTCAACTCCACGCGATTCGACTGCAACCACTCTGTCCATCGATAAGATACATAATCTGCTACCGGCCGGCGCCTATCACTTTCGAAGGACTCGACCTGCAAATCCATATTAATAGCTTCCTCCGGATCGAGGCCGAGATTAATGACTTTAACCTTTCGTTCAGGACGGGCACTTGTGGCCTCTTGCAACGTCTCGAATATTTTAGTTCCGGCAGCGTCTGCATCGTGAACACAAAAGAACTGAATCTCTTCGTCCGTTTCTCCCAGTAGATCGAATAAGTCCTTTACAGCTCTCGAAGCGTAACCCTTAGAAGAGAGCAGAGCACAGTCATACTTTTCCGGAAAGCCTACATCCCGTAAGCTGGCAAAATACCCTTCCTTCTCAATAAAAATGATTTTATTAAATGTCCAGCTCGGTCGATTATAGTTATCTACCGCGATCGTGCCAAGCGGGATCTCCTCGCTAGTATGAGGGTGATAGAGTGTTCCCCGCGGATCTCTATACATTCCCGGTATATCTCCGTATTCTGCTTCATAGTCAGTGATAATGGAGCAGAAATACGTGTAATTCGGTTGCTTTCCATCAAAAGCATCCATAATATAGGGACGGATTGCATAGTACAACTGTCTCTGACTAAATATATACTGACCCCCGCCACTGGTCTTCTCTATTGCAGCTTCCATATTATCTACTATGATCTGTTTTTCGCTTCGCCCCCCTGACAAATCGGTTTGATGTTTCTTTTTTGCTTTTGATGCTGCCCGTTTGACTGCATCTTCGATTAGTTCAGACATCACCCTTAAGTCAGGAGCTTTACCGTCGCTTGTAATTGGCATATAAGGGGTGATGATATTAACAAAAAAACTCGCGGGGCGGCTCCGCACATCAATGTATAATCCTCCCCCCCAAAGTGTGCTCGTAGCCTGCTTAGTACTGATTCTGACATCAGCTGTTACAGGCGTTTTATTAACGCATATTGTCAAATCGGATTCTTTAGAATCGGTGTTACCTTTATGAATGCCAGTCCATGCTTCGACAACGACGGGAATACTAGCATCGAATTTGCCTCTTTCGGATGCCATCCAAAAATCCCCTACCTTTTTGGAATGCTCCAAATTCTTAAAACCATCACCCACCTCCCCTAGTTTTTGTGGGACAGTTGTACGTATTTCTTCACGCATCAGTTTCATTAAGACCTCTGTATCTGCAAAGTTGAACTGATCCGTTGTTGAGAGTAAGGATCCGGATTCATGTTCGAATTGTTTAAGAATCTTAACTGCTTTGCGGCTGCTGCAGAAAAGTGACAAGAATTTATCCGTTGGCATATTAGCAGCATTCACGAGCTCATAGAAAGCTTCCGATGTGTACCAGTACGGTGAAGAGAAACCGGAGAACATACTCCCTTGTCTAGTGAATGCAATAGCCGTCTTTCCCCAACTTAGCGTATCTTGGTTCACAGTCATGCCAAGGGTTACAAGAATCGAAGTCCCGCTATGGCTATCGGTACAGATCCACTCCTTTGTACTGCTCCCATCTTCTTGTGGATGTATTCTATAAACTTGACCTCGGGTAGAAACTGTTAGACTTCCTCCCGTAGCAATAACTGAACCGGTTACAACTCGCAGACCATTCCCAAGAGCTCCACGACTCGGCAGCCGAAGCAATTTAGAAGAAATCATCGGTCGATTAATCGAAAAATATTGTTCAATCCATTCTGGATCAATGCCAGCACCATTGTCAGTTACCCTAAAACTGTGATCATCGACAAGCTCTAACTCACAGTCCCCAGTAGCATCCAAAGCGTTATCAACCAATTCTTTGACGACGAGTAGCGGGATGAATTGACGGTGTACACCCGCCTTTTGGCAAAGCGTCTCAATACTACGAAATAGCTTCCAATCCTCACGAACCAGTTGCATATGTATGTCCCCCCGATAATATGTTTTACACAAGCGATCTATATTTAAATTATCATAAGCGATATCGCTTATCAATTTCTCGCGGATATTTTTAAATCTATAAAAGGGAGTTGCTAGAGATTACTCGGAGTGTATCCGAATATGGCAGTGTATTGATTTCATATTCGCATAATATGGGCAATAATTGCTGCTATTTGTTAGTCATATATGTTCGTAATTTTAAAAAACAATAAAGAAGCCCGAGGGAGTAAAGTTCCCTAGGGCTTCAGCTTCTTAAGGAGAAATTATGAATTGTTTCTTGGAAGGTTCATCACCCAGATCATTACATCTTCAAGGATTCTGAGGCACCATAGCGCATCATTAATAGTCGGTTCTTCCTCAACACCTTCTGTGCGATGAGGACCTAGTTCGCAATATAATGCGTATGCTCTATACACTAATTTAAACCGAGGGAAAGTTGCTCCCTCTTCCGCTTTGTCTTGTAGAATCACGGCTGCATTTTTAATTTTCAAAATCTTCTCTGCATCATTATAGCTATCAGGTGTAAGTTGTAGAACACCATTGAACCAATCCTTCATATTTGTATAGTTAGAGAATAATCCAGTCAACGCAACACGGCAATCAGCAATGCAAGAGCCTGGTCTTTCCTCAATGTAATTATTAATGGCATCAAGATAAGCTCCATGTACCTCAGGATGTTGATTTTGAAGCCATGCTTCTAAACTGGAAGTATCCTCATCTCGATTGGCAACTCCCGTAGTTAAAGGACGAAGGGCAAATTGACCATCAACAATTTTAATGTCTAAAGATAACACACGGATTGCTCGTAGAAATTTCTTGAATGGCAGAATGCCATGTGAGTTCCATAATTCAGGGTTTGACTCAATTTGAGAGAGGATATTTTTCTTCTTTTCGTTTAGTTTAATTTCATCATCAAAAATCCTCGCTTCTGTCCCGACCAGTTCAGCCTTTATTGTTGTTAAGGGATCAATCTCTTCAACGACTGTTTTTAGGAATTCATGTACGTCCAACATATTGTTATCGCTAAAAGGGTGGGGCTGAGAAATATAAATCAGAATATCAAAAAGGGTACTACTAATCCTGTCAAATCTAGGATTTGGATTGGTGAATCCTCCATTGTATGTGAAAGGAACCAAAAGAGCTTCTTTCTGTTTTGCTAGTTCCGGAAATCCAGCTCTCCGGAGGATATCAGGCCATACATCAGGATTAGACTTAGGATCAATCAGTTCTCCCTTAGATAAAACACTTGTTATTTCAGCTATTGCTATTTTCTCTGATCTCTGCACGTTAAGTCTCCTTCATTAGTTAAAAAATGAAATTAATTGAGGGCGCATTATTCACAATGTGGTCGTCTAGAATTCTATCATAAATTTATACGTAGTATTATCATAGCTAAATTCATCTGCCATGTGTTGGAGTAGGTACTGTTCCTGTTAGGCTGTATATTACTCCTAATTTATTCATCTAGGGACGTTGACTTAGGCTCCTGCTCAAACTGTTCAAGTCTTTAAGTTGTTCTCTTGTATATTTTTTACCAGGATGGGAACTTATATATAACTCCAGATCGTTACGTGTAGGTTTATCCATGCCGAGGACAATACCTTTAAACCTATTAAATAATTCGGAAAGATCTGACTCCACATATTTTTTTGTCTGTTTATCTTTAAGATAAGCTTTGTTTTGATCGATCGATGAATCAGTGGTTACGAAACCAATGCCCCATTTACTTATGTGTTTTTTGAAATCCTCAATAAATGTATAAACTGATATTAGATCGTAAGATTCACTGATTCTAATGATGTTAGCAAGGCTAAACGCAGCTTTGGGTTTTTCATTCAATAATATCTGGCCGAAGTGAGAGAAGAACTTCTCGAACCGGCAAGCCAATTTTATTTTAGAATGTCCGATTTTCAGGACAAAAACATTACTTTCCTGATCAAGATTTAAAACTGTTGCACCAATACTTTCAAAGACATCTTCTATAATCGGTTTTTGTTTGCTGACATACTCTGGTTCCCATATAGATGAAATTGTCTCAACCGTAATGAATCCAATCGTTTTTAATGTATTAATCGACTTATAATCATTACGGATTTCAAGCCAGTTAATTATTTTTTTAGTCGCTATAAATGGGTTACCGACATTTGTTTCTGTATAGCTATCAAACTGGTCAATGTAAGAGGCCTCACTAGACAAAATGCTCTCGATATCATCAAAAACAGATTCATCATAATCTCCTCTAAGGTACTTGCTATGCATATCATTCAAACGTTCGCCATCTTTAGAATGTGGCTCTTCGTACAAACTTGGTATAACTACAGAGTAACGATTCAATCGATTTTCCCATGTGTCAATTCTGTTCTGAATACCTGGAAATCTCTTGTTAATCGTACTCATTCGCCTAATTTCTTGTGCTTTTTTTATTAACTTACTCTTTGACACTCCCTGTGCTATGGTACTTAAATCTACGAATTCTTCTACACAGTCTTTACCAACATTCATTTTTCGCCCATTTAGCTTATTCTGAATATAATATATATACCTATTACCTGTGCCACATAATGAGCACGGTCGTCTTTCTTCACCTAAGTCTTCAATAGGGTGGAGAACAGATTCATCCCCTCTCCACTCATCACCACATTGTTTTATGATGTAAGGCACCACATATCTGAAATCGTTCTTGTATTCTTCAGCAACATCATCAATCGATATTTTTTCATTATTTAGCAAGAGTTCTTTTAGCCAAGGGTGTTCATCTATGATATGACTATTAATCATTAGATTTCGCTCTTTCTTAACTATTCTCTCTTTCATTTCATCCCCCCACAGAGATGTCATATTTTGTATTTATATTATATCTTATTAGAGATTGGAATGCCTGTTTTGAATAGTAATAGTCCTTGTTCATATATTTAAGGTTAGCGTATGCAAACTATAAAAATGAAAAAAGAATCCCGTCAATTTAAATGATGAGATTCTTCACAAATTTTTTACCTTATTACCGTTTCAGAAGAAAGATAATAGAACCAAGATCGTAGTTTATCAAAAAAAACAAAGTTTTCAACATCAGAGTTAAACATGCTCTTATATTTTATTGCATGTATGCCCTCTCTTTGGCAACATTGTGAAAGAAAATTTGGTACCAGGTATTCTTTAACTACTTTATTATTATTTGATGCGGGGTACATGCACATATCAAATAACGGGCATGAGTACATTGTTAAGTCAATTAATTTAATTTTTGCTGATAACCTAAATTGAACAATATCATAAGTTTTCCCTTTTTCTTGTTTCATTTCACGAATCGCTACATCACTTGTTTGTGATAAATAGAAAAAGCCATTGCCACCAACATTAAACCTTCCCTGTGAGCTTACACCCATTGGAGCTTCCCACATCTCAGTTTCCGTCCATGGCATTAACTCATTATTTTCACGAACCCTGCAGCGATAGAGTGTTTCCTCAATTTCAGCTTCGACTGCAAGATCACAAACGGATTCTCTGATGATCTTTCCCACAGGTTCTTCTAAACCTAGCATTGGATATCTTTGTAGAAACCCAACGAATTTAACCATCTCATCTCTTGTTATTTCCATGATATCAGTCAATCCCAAAGCGCTCGGCATTTGTTCTAACTCAATTTTAGTTTCAATCGAATCAGAGGTAGGGTCTAAATCGATTATTGATGAATCTTCATCAGGAGAATCTGAAAAATTTGGTTCATACAAGTAGGTATTGGCTAGGCTGTTGACGTGAGTTGCATAATCAATTAAACCTGTTGTGATGAACGGTTCAGATATCAAATCGGATGTCTTAGGTAGAAATCTTGATATTGATTTTAAGGGTCCCTGATGGATATTCAATGGACTGGTTTTGAAAATGTCCATAAACTCTTGACGAGGTAATAATCTATCTAATGATGATGTCGGTAATTTGAAAGGCTCTGCGATTGGCCTCACCATATCCAATGCTGATGAATTAAACATTTGACTATAAGATGAGGTTGGAATCCATTTTTCTATGCCCTCTGGTCGATAAAACAAGGATTTTTTTAAAGAATCTAGGGCCGAATTTTGAGCAGTATAGCTATATAAGTTTTTCTCCTGGTCCATAAATGAACGAGATATGCGTGCAGCAGGTGATTCTTCGAGCGCCTTTAATGCTCTATTGTCTAGTAAATAGCTAAGGTCGTTTTGTAAGCCTTTAGGTTGATGGAACATGGATGCTTTTATAGAATCAAAAGCAGAAATGTGATCAGTGTATCTGTATAGTCGTTCTTGATCCGCCATAGTACGTGCAACACGAGAGGCAGGTGATTCTTTAAGCGCTTTAATTGCTTTACTATCAAACAGAGAGGATGTTTTTTCTCTAAGATCGTATTCTTTTTGTAATACCGATGTTAACCTCTTTAATGGATCACTTGATCGAATTTCAGTCAAAGAATTTTTTACTTTCCGGCCCGCCGGCTTTTCAGAATGATTAATGTCACCAGATTTTTGTTCTTTATCTTGTCTTTTATCATCATTCATAGCGATGTCCTTTCTCTAGAAAGAGATCTTATTGTTTTCTCAACTGTATACTATCATAATTCCGGTTCTTATTTCCTTAATTTAGTGGGGGGTATTCTCTTGAAAATTAAAAACAACCTTCATCAATAAAATTGACAGAGGTTGCTGAATCAATCTGGTCCTGAAAGAATTTAATAGGATTCTCAATTGTCATATGTCACAATAAATTGTGATTTCAGAATCAAAATTCTTCTGGATAATAAAAGTAGAGCTATCGTATCCATATAAAAGGTCGTGTCAATTTCCTTTGTTTTTTAGACCTGCTCAACAAGCTCATCTTCGATTTGTTGTAATCGATTTGCGGCTTGCTGGTTAACAATCAACGAACGAATGGCTTGTTTTTGATGTTCTTTTAAATTTTGAAACTCAACACCAATTTGAACATCAGAGGCTTGATCAGATTTTTTAATATGCTTAATTGTTGAATCAAAAGTATGGTCAAGGAAGCTAATAGACAGCCTGTCATTTACAAGAAGGGGTAACGGGCTCTTAAGGGTAAACAATATACCGTTCATACTGACGTTCTGTATACCACAGGGGATACTTTGATCAAGGATCAGCGCTTTTTCTAAACGCGATGTTTTCATATTAAGGATCGAGCACTGTACATCAGTAACCGGTACTCTTACGTCTTTTCGTCGGTTGATGATTCTTTGCTGGAAGTCTGATGGTAATATACAAAGTAACCTGTTTTCATAGGAGGCAACTGGGTAAGTCTCGAAAACAACTAATCCATCAGGGGAATAAATGGTGACCCCAATTTCTTGTCTTAATTCGATCTTTACAAGGTTTGAAAAACAGATTTCGAAGACATCACCTTCAATATAAGAAATATTTCCACCCATCGTTTGTTGATTGGTATGAATGATGACAATACAATTAATTAATGAAGATTCAGTTATTTTATATATATTCATTTCACATTGTTCCTCCGACTACTTTGTAGATGTTGACTTAAATTTATCTTTCTCTTTGAATTTGATTGGAGGAAGATAATCTCCATAAATGAACATTAATTGACCTTAGGATCCTGGATTTTCATGCAATACCGTTTACAACTTCATTATAAAAAGAACAGAACAACTCAACAAATTTAGATGGAAAAATCTCGAAAGTTAAGAGCTTGTTAAATGGCAGCTACTTTAAATTTCAGCTATGCTCTTTAGTAGATAATAAACCCCTAATTCATTTAACTCTTCCTCTGTCAGAATAAATTCATCGTCTAGTTTCATACGACCATCTTTAACTGCATAATGGTCATATCCCATACACATACAGTATTTATTCCAAATGCCAAGTTCGATGAGTTCACTAATAGTGAATACAACCTTCATTTAAAAGCATCCTTTCAAAAGTGAAAATTAAATTTAATTAGTTCATAAAAATCAAATAGTAGAATATGTAGGCAATTTCAAAAGAAAGACCCATTTAAATAAAGCTAAACTAGCTCCATTTAGATGGGTGCTTCCATTTCAAACCATTAGGTTTGTATATTTATACTATATCTTTTTTCATGTTTGTTGTAAATCCAAAGTCCTAGTCATGGGAATGGGTAAAAAGTTCTATCATATGCACTTTATCTACTAGAATATCCTTGTCTTATACGGCTGCTCTGAACAGGGAATATTTTGTAGCTATGCATTTAGGTAAGTCGTTTAGGATTAGAACTATTGATTCATCAAAATTTAAATCAGTCAATCAAACCAAAAGCCCGATGCACTCGTTCTTTTATTCTAAATTGTTTGTTTGTGTCCCTTAGTGGCGATGGTTGGAAGTTAGTCGGATTCTCGAATAGATTGAATTTTTTAAACCTTTCTCGTTCATATCCATCGTTCTCTAATTGTCTAACACAATCTTTTGCTTTGTCACGGAGAGAATCACTCCAGGGGATGAATTTCTTTGAATGTGTGCTATAAACGAAATAAGTAATTTGGTACTTACCAGGCACCTTCGCAGACATCGATAAAATTGCACGTGCTCCAGTCAGTTTAGGGTGAAAATAATAATAAGCGAAAAAATGGGTTTGATGCATTGAAATGACTCCTTCGCATTTTGGATTGAAATACAAAAAGCCCCTAGAAAGTATGTGATGACAACCATCAACAAACCTTCAAGAGGCACTTTAACTTAAAAGACAACGCCCTTTTGTCGCATGACTAGGACCTGCATAAGGAATTTATGGCTCTATTATAGCATCAAAACGGCCTTTAGTCATTTTCTTGGTTTCCTAAAATAATAGTGGCTGTCCTTCAACCATCTCCCTAAATCGGTCCTTTAAGTCCTCCACTGTAATCTTGGGTTTGGTTATGTTAGATACATTATACTGTTCAAGTTTATATTTTTGGATCCACCAGGACTCAATGCTATTTAAATAGTGTTGATTCTGATCATCAGTCAAGCTACGGTTTCTATTTACATTGGCTAAGACGGAGAAAGTCAAATCCGAGATATCTCCTTTTTTTCCTGACTTTATGTGTTCTTGCCACCTGAAAAAGGGAAGGAAGCGGGTTTGGCCAATATAATATGTATTTTGTTCACGATTATAAATCAGATATACATAACCGAATGTATTCCCATCGTTACCTTCCTCTTTAACCTGGAATTCCCCTTCATTATTTCTTTTCACTATATTAAAATCTTTCTTGCATTCATTTGAGCAAAAAAAAGCAGACTTATTAAAATCACTGAATACATCATCATTTGGACTATAAAATAAACCTTCGCCGATAAACTCTCTTGGAAATTCACTTGCTTTCCCTTTGATTGGTTTATTGCAGAAGAAGCAGATGGAATCAAGTTGACAATAAAATCGATCATAATAAAACTTAGTGGATTCCATCACGATCGCATAAATACCATTGTTACCTTTCTTAGGTTTGGCAAACCGCAGATTTTCTTTTGAATTTGAGCAATATCGCTCACGCACTTGTAACTTTACTTCTTCTCTATCAGCAATTCCTTTGAGATAAAACTCATCCAGCATTGTACCTTTTTCATTCTCAAGATGGTCCCGTTCATAAATATAATCAAAAATCCTAATCCAATAATAATTTGAGTTGCTTTTCATGTTCTCTTCCCCTCTCTCTCATATCGATCTCATGCTATAGGATCTTGTTTTCCTAAAAGTGTGTGATTATATAATGCTTTCAGTAATTCAAATGTTGATTCACAATCGTTCAAAGCTCGATGTGCCGATCCTGATGTAATGTTAAAGAGACGGCAGAGAGTTTCGAGTTTATAGTCTTTCACAATGATTTGACTCTTGCGAGCAAACTTCATCGTACATAATAATTGGCCATTCCAGGAGGGCATCCTGAAGCGTTGTGAAAATAATCGAAGCAACTCATAATCATATGAATAGAGATTATGGCCAACTAAAACCTTTGTATCACCTATAAAATTGATTAGTTTTTTCATTACTGTATATGTTGTCGGAGCTGTATCAATGTCGATTTGTCTGATCCCGGTTAGTTCTCTTATAGCCTTTGGAATTTTTATACCTGGGTTTGTGAAGCTTTGAAAGCGATCGATAATAACCCCATTTTTGAATTTAATTGCTCCAACCTCAAAAATACGTGCATATTTAACATGAGTAGAATTAGTTTCGAAGTCGATAACTACGCCACTTAAAGGCATCAGGACTCCGTTGTAATCTTGGGGCCTATCCCTCTTCTTTTTTCTTAGTTTTTCTTCGTTTAATTGGTTTCTCCTCATCTCTACCTCAGTCGAAGAATATCCATGAAGTATACATTGATCAATAGAATCGATCTCCCCCATCTGATTGACTATACTTAGTACTTCTAGATAACGATCATTAGTAAACTCAAATGATTCAAATTTGTCTAGTACTCTATAAATCTCACTTTTGATTTGGGGATGAAGAATCGATAGATAGGCTTCAGGAAATGCTAAAATAAGTGATCGGTTGTTATAAGATTTAACTATTACTTGTATTGCAGCAAGGATGCATTGACCAAATGCTTTAACTGGATTTGAAGTACTTTGATTGTAGTACAAGTATCCGTTCTTTATTCCTTGGATTTCACAATACATAGCAGCTGATATGTATCTTTCATACTGATAGAGTTCTATTGCCAACAGTACCTTCACGTTATATTCTCACACCTTTCAAAACATAACTTTTTGTTCATCTAAGGTAGCAAGGATACTTTCGATCAATCCAGAATCAAAATGCCACAAGGGTTTGTTAGGCATTGATAATAGTTCTTGTAAGTAACCCATATCGATAAGCTCATCAATATATTTTTGAACTGACTTTTGAGTGTTATTAGATCTTGAGCTTAGTTGACTAATGTTTGTTTGGAAATCAACTACAAATAGAAATTGAAGTATCCCTTTTGCTCCCCAGGAGAGAAGAGGATCATCCATAGCCATTTGCAATAATCTGGTTTCTGCTTGTTTTGTATGTATTACTTTGTTGACTGAATCTGACACTCGTTGTTTTTCGGAATTCATTTCTAGAAGTAAACCCATTCTGGTTAAGGGTGTATCTTGAAACCCGATTCCATACCAGAAGGATTTTTGATTAGGTTGAATAATTCGTTCGGGGATATACACAGATGTAATTTCAAACTCATGTTCAAGCGTTGCTATTAAAGTATGTGCAGCTTTAAATGAGTTGGTATCTTGCGTTATTTCTGATTTAATTTCATGGACAATTGCAAGATCTTCATAATCACTTATGGTGGGGAAATCGGTAATACTCATACCAATGATCTCCTGCATAAATAGAATAGAATTTCGAAGGGTATCTTGATCGTTACTTATTAAAACAGAGCCGGACATTATGGCGTTTTCTTTTGGAGCTTTGAGATTAAAGCGCAGTTTATGAACGCCGAATGACGGATCAAATATTTGTTCGTATTCTGAAACAATTCCGTCAGTGATGCTTGGTAGATGAACACGTTCATCTAGAACATCCTCTTGAGTTAATCCTAATTCCTTATAAACGGCTTCGATGTCATCATCTAAAAAATCTACTATTATCTGTCTAGTTTGGTTGTTTACAGTCTGGGAATTAACAACTATGAAGTCTCCATAAATTTTCGTAACTTTGTTATGTTCTAATCTAATCAATCGATTAAAAGTCTCACTATTATCTTGTGCCTTAACATTGTATGCATATGAATATGTACCAAATGGTTTTATTAACATTAATTCATCACCTATTAGCTTACGAAGTGCATGTATAGATCCATCAATTGATATTAAAGTAGGTACACCGGTTGCCTTCATAAGCAAGGCGGATACTTCACCCATATACTTAACCTCCTAGATGTCTTGTAAAATATTTTATATTAGTATTACTGGTGGTGCGAATTCAAAACAAAAAATAAGCACCATAAGCAGCCTCTAATAGAGACTGCCATGGTGCTTCCATGGGAAATACTTATTCCCCCTATTATACCCCAACTTTATTTGTATTGAAAAGTTACTACTCTTCCCACAATTCCTCTGCAAGTCGATTAATACGGTCAGATTGGTTTTTTGTTTTTTCTGGATTAGTTACCCATTTTCCATTTACCAGATCTACTACATCACCAGGGGACGCTGCAGGATCCACTAAACTTTTGCTTACATCTTGCGTATGACCATCAATCTCAATAATAACAATTTCCCCTTCAAATCGGTCGATGATGCCTTCCATAAAAGTATCCCTTCTTTCATTATTTTTCAACTGATACGGACCATTTCTGTCCATCTGTCGAGGCAAACACAGTTCCGTTTAAATCATTCCTATAGATATGTACATCTTGATCCTTTAGTCTCTGGAGAGTCTTCGATGTGGGATGTCCATAATTATTCTCTCCAACCTGAATTACGGCAAACTCTGGCTGGACGGCTTTGAGAAACTTGGAGCTGGTGGAGCCGGCCGACCCATGATGAGAAACCATAAGTAGATCTGCAGATAAATCTTTTCCAGAATCCATCATATCATTTTCGCTAATAAATTCTGCATCTCCTGTAAGAAGGGCAGATCTATCCTTATATTTCAATTTCAAGACTACACTATAGTTATTAGTGTCCTCATATTTATCCTTTACTGGGGCTAACATATCTATCTCAATACCTGGTTCCCAGTCTAGTTTTACGCCAGCCTTTGCAGTTGTGATCTTCAACCCTTTTTCTTTAATGGCAGTAAGCAAAGACTCAAAAGTCTTTGTATTCTTAGTAACTTTAGGCATGTAGATTTTCCCAACATCTACATTGGAGACTACAGCATCAAGGCCTCCGATATGATCTGCATCCGGATGCGTTGCTATCAAAATATCGATTTTTTCTACACCATAGCTCCTAAGATATTCTAACATCAACTCTTCTTTGTCGTTGTCTCCCCCATCGATCAACATGGTTTTACCTGTTGGACCGACCAAAAGTTGACTCGCTCCTTGCGATACATCGAGAAAAATAATGTTTAATTTTCCGTTTTCAATCTTTAAATTGGACTCAACAATCGGCTTTTGTTGCATTTTGGTTGCTGTAGAACCGGATGTTGTAGCCGTTGGAAATGAGCACCCAGATATAAGCAGCAAAAACACAGTAATGATGAGCAGGTTTTTTATAAATTTCATTTTTCTTAGTATCCCCTTTTAGGTTAATGGATTTTAAATTCATTATGTCGTTACTCATGGACATTTGTTTAAATATACAGTTATAATAAAATCAACCGAAAGGAACGGTGTTCTATTATGGAATATAAAATGGTGGGTTGTTGCGCAATTGTGGCCATCGCAATACTACAATTTTTTTACTTGATATGGGATATTTTTTTGTTGAGTCCTACCGCAATTTTGGTCACGGGAATTGGTCTCTTGGTGGATCTAATCATACTTCGATTATTCTTTATTGACGAGGCTGAAGAGTTATACAGAAAAATCCTTAAAAAAGAATCCTAGTCGTTTCAATTTGGTTTCTTATTCGCTCCTTTCATATTCTTCTTTATTATAAACAAACAAAGAAAGAGCACTAGCGCATCGTGTTTCAGGGAGGTTTAGACTCCTGAAGAGTTTACACGAGAATGGCTAGTGCTCTTTTATATCCCATAAGCGCGTGCTAGGGATTGTTCGTCCATTTCAATTACTTAGCACTATAATAACATCTTCCTTGCCTCGTGGGAAGCAATTAGTCCATCCATGTAACGGCAATTGAGTGCATGAGGAGCTTGAGCGATGTGACCTTTACTTCTCGCTGTTTTTGTATCACAAGTCCATATGACAAACGTACCAGCATCCAGTTGCATGAGCTCATTAGGTTTTATTGAACTGGTTTCTTGGAATGAAGAATGTATGATGTTTATGATAGCTTCAGCGCTTTGGTAGTCCATCTTAAGTCCAGTAATGGTTTTTACTTTTTGTATAATGTGATGATTTGATTGTTGATAGCGTTGAAATGACAATGAGATCGACAATTTCTCAGAATTAACAGTAGAGTCCATCAAATAATTGATAGGAGAAAGATCATAAGCCTGTGCATCATCTATAGTTAGAAAGCAGGGCAGCTCTACTGTAGAACTTGTCTTCTCAAAGAAACTGACACTCAACGCGTTAATAAACAGATTGCCTAAAAATGATCCATATTGAGGATGTTTTGATGTTCTAATAAACACAATCTTGCTTTCATTCAATACCTTTGAAACGCGAAAAGAGGACGTACTGTTTAGAACTCTCATCAACCCTTTATCATTTGTGATGTCCTCAAAAAAGCGGATCACTTCATAATTCATCATATTATGCTTTGATATCACCACCTGTAGTCCTTCGTAATAGTGTCCTTCAGGATACCTTGTTGGAACTAAAATACCATCGTCCTCATGTTCGAGATAATCAAGAACATGATGCTTAAAATAGTCAGTTATCGTTTGCCATTCTGTATTTTCCCTATATCCCTCTCTTTCTGTCATTTCTTCAACAATGTCAGCTAGGTAGCGGGGATCACTGTATAAGCGATTAAGATAAATAAGATTTGCTCGGTCAGAATAGTATGCCTTTACCAATCTGACCATCCACCTACAATCGTGCTCAATGAAGTCTTTAAGATTTTCCTCGCAGTTCGCCAAACTTGATGCAATTGCGCGTGATAGAATTTCTGCTGCGCGTTCTTCTAATAGTGGGTTCCAGCCAGATTCAAACTTAGGATCTACGGCATTCAGTAGTTTCACTTGACTTGGAGTAATCCCTAAACGATTCATTTGTTTCTGCGCCCCTGAGAGAAGGCCTCCGTCTTCCTCTAAGACAACAATAGATCTTTTGTCTCCCCGAGATAAAGATAACAAATCATGGGTTATCCTTCTTAGCAAATGGATACTTGATTTTCCTGTTCCCTCAATCCCAAGTACAACCTCATGTTGAAATCTTAAACTTTCAGGTAAAGCAATTGGTTTGTTATTTGAGGCACTCCAACCCAGCACTAGATCATTGTTTTCCTGTTTTCTTGTTTTAAATAATTGGAACATCGTTCACTATCTCCTTCAGCTATCAGTTGGTTTATTAGGTCCAATTACAGTCACTGTGAAGCCGTACTTTCGACCGAACTGCATGCAGTATTCTTCACTTTCAAAATAGATATCAATTTTATTTCCTTTTATGGCACCCCCTGTATCTTCAGCTCTTCGGTATCCCAAGCCCTCAATATATACCCACCAACCAATAGGGATCACTTCAGGATCGACTGCGATCGTTCGACCTTCTACTACTCTGGCTCCGGAATAAGTAATGCCGTATTGAGGATGATCCTCAGTTTTTCCTGTTGATTTTAGATGAGCTGAATAGGCTGACAGTTCAACATTGTGTAATATTTTTTCGTAGGGACCGTTATAAGGTGATGAGAGTGATGAGCTGCTAGCCATTTCTTTTACGGTTTGTGAAACAGGTTTATCTATAGGTTGTTGAACTGGCTTTGGTTTTTGTGTTCCAATTACTACTATTTGTGGAACCCCTTTTACTTCAACTTTGCCGGCGTCTTGTTCATTAACAAGAACACCGTTCTGGTAAGTTTGATTTGTCATCTTATGAATTTGCTGCGGAACTCCTTCCTGGGCTATTCTTTGTTCACCTACTGGAAGTGTTTCATCATATACGGTTATTGTTTCTATAGGTAATGTTTCAGTGGATGATCCGATATTTTGATTTATTTTTATAATGTGAATATCATCATCCTTCATCAATGTCGCAGTACGAATTGGCGAAGTCTTATCGCTTGGCTCAAGTATAATTCCAACATCTTGAAGAGCAGCTTCCACTGTCTGTCCAGTTGAAGAAAAGGAATAATTCGCACCTTTATATGTCACTGTGAAAGGTTTGGCATATCTGATTTGAATGGTCATATCGTTTTGCAATTCAGACTGAAGAGGTACCGAAATGAAGTCATTTTTAGAGAGCGGAATCAGTTCTTCCTGTAGCATTTCTTCTACGCTTTTACTCTCTGTTCTGATATCCAATACTTTTCCATCCACTTGAAGTTTTATACTGGTATAATCACTACGAAATATAAATACAAAAAAGAGGATAGTTGCAATGGTGATTAGGAAAAATGTAAATGCGGCTACCCTTATCCAAGTTTTGTTCAAGAGAGAACTTACCAGATATCCTTTTGAATGGATTTGACGATTTTCCATGCTTATTTATATACACCTCCATATAACGAAATTTATACAACAAGAAAAGCACCTCAAAGTGAGCCTGTTAAGGCTACCTTGAGGTGCTTCCCCATTTAACACATATAAATTGCTGGCTAAATCTATTATTGAATATTGTGCGTTAGTCGTCAAGCAATGGGCGTATAATACCAGTAGAAGCCGTCTCTATAGCTTATGTTGAAATGCCCCTGGTCTGTGAGAACCTCAAATGTTTCCCCATTGTTCTTATTAGGTGAATTAATTCTTATGGAACGTACTTCATAATTTTCTCGTAAGAAAATACTATAGATAGAATCGATATGATCCATTGGTGTGAGAGGTGCAATCTCAACATCAGAATTAACCTCAGATGGTTTAGAATTGACTACATATTCGAAGTCAAAACATAGTTGTGCATAATCTGGTATAGTTTTTAATATTGGCCCCATGTTGGTCTATCCTTTTTGTTTAGTTTATAATTAAAAGACAGTTTCGTTGTTGCAGCAAGCAGTACATAAGCGAGGTCATGGTATGAAGATTAAAACTATAATTGCAGAGGATGATTTATCTCAACGAACCGTGGTCCATGAATATGCAAGTGAATTAGGACTAGAAGTGGTTTGTACTGTATCATCAGGTACACGTCTTGTTGAAGAGACATTGCTTCATCAACCGGATTTGTTGTTTCTCGATATTTCGCTTATGAAGCTCAATGGACTTGATGCCTACAGGCGAATATTAGAAATGGGTCTTAACCCTAATTTAATTATTATTTCAGGATCTATTGATAGTAAACACCTGGTAGCGGGCTTCGAATTTGATAGCGTAGATTATATCGTAAAACCATATACATTTGATCGCTTTGCTAAAGCCGTAAATAAAGCCAAGAGAACAATAGAAGCTAAACACCTTCTTATGAACAGCACAAGCGATAACCCTTCACGCTGGATCCTAATGAAACAAAATTATCGAGAACTTCGATTAAAAGAAGATCAAATCTTATTGGTTGAGAAAAGCAATCTTTTCCGCAATAGGACAAACGTATACTTAATCAATGGAACAATCGAGGAGACTACTTCCCAGCTAAGCGAGATCAAAGATTTGTGCTCTGAGTTAATAGTTTATTCACATAGAGCGTATCTTATTAATTTGGCTCATGTTGTAGGTATTCAGCCAGATAAGTTTATTTCAAAGAATTTTATTGTTCAATTTGAAAATACTGGCCTCACTGCTCCTCTAACACGGAGGTATTACAAAGATTTTCAGGACTCTTATGACCGGTATAAATAATCTTAGTAAAAGAACACTCTATTTTATCCGGAACGGACAGTTATTCCCCCATCCTTAATTTTGCCCATTATATTGGTTGTTAGGTCTATCTCAATTTCTATCAGGGTATTTTCAACCCGTTGCAGCTTGCGCTCCAATTGTCTAAGAACGGGAGCGATAATAACTTTATCTGATATAGCTCCTCCCCATTCCATTCGTTCATATTGAATAGAGCTACTAGTAAATGTTCCATTATGAAATCTGATTTGAATTTTGTATGAATAACCAACCGATAAATTCAGATGGTTTAACCAAGTGACAGTTTGGTTCAAAAGTCCTTTTTCATAAAGTGATACATCCATCTTTAGACCCCTCCAACCATTAATATGTGCGACTACGAGACTATTCTATCATTGGTTTATTCATGAAAAAACAGCGTATGACTGAAAGGTCCTGTTTTATGTCTGAACGGTCTCTAAAGAATAAAAAAAGGGTCCCTCCAGTGGTCATAGCCCCGTCAAGTAGACATTAAAAAAAGAGATTTTATTAAGCGGCGACTTTTTCCCGAAACTCAATCGGGGAGAGGTCGCCCAGTTTGTTTTGGAAACGTTCCATGTTGTAAAACGAAATATACTCCGATATACTCCGTAATTTGGCTCCT
>NZ_JBNDYG010000049.1:0-48587 GCF_049893405.1 Paenibacillus sp. Dod16 | reverse complement strand
CTTTCTTGGAGAATATACAAGGTGACTTCCTCCATTCTTGAGGTTTTTGGTTTGGTCACCGAAAAACTTCGCCAAGTTGGGGTGAAGTCCCTTTTTTATGTGTGGAAATCCTTGTGTATCAAGGACTCAGATTAATGCAAAATGCTCATTTATGAAACAGAAAAAGATTTTGATTGTTTTTCTGTTACTTGTGCTGATTATTGTCGGTGTTTTTTATACTTACCTTCAAGTGAAGTACAATTCTCTCGAAAGAAGTTTGAGAAATCATCTGATTAATGTTGAGGGATACTCTGATTCAGATATTATCAGTATTAAAGCAAAACTTAGTAAAATGCCTACATATCCCGTTTATGTTAGGTTTGCAGATGATCCAAATACAGATTATATCTTTACAGATGGAAATGCTGATACACCCATATGGCGCCAACTTGATCCTAAAAAGCCAATAAGATTATCTGGTCAGCGTGACTAGATGAAAATCTTGCTGTTTTGAAAAATGTATAAATCACCATTTAGAGGCTATAGTCAAATTGAGTGATGCTTCTCCCTGTTGAACTTTACTTGTCTCCACTTACTTATGAGAGTTAACGTGGGAAAGAACCCTGCTGGCTTTAGGCAGAGGGGGTTCTTTTTGGCGTTCTGGTTTATAGTGGGGCCGTAAGACCAATATAATCAAAAATATCCTCAATGATTCCGCCCCTTCAATGTATTATTTTCCAGTCTATCAGATTTCTATAAATCTGGGCGCCCGATTGAATTCAAGACTTGCGCTAGGACTAAAGAACAAGCGCCAATTATCAGCAAGATAAGAACCATGATAATAACAAACTTCTTTCCGTTCATCATTTTCACCTCGGAAGGATTATACCAAATATTCAACACCCAATGGAACAAGATCCAGGACTACTACACCCTTATTTCTACCGACGAGTGCAAGATACAGCAAGCAGGAGATTATTCTCTCCACTGTATCGGACAACTGATTTTATTAGTAGCTGACATGCTGTTCCTCCTCTTATTCGTTTGTCTTGACTAATCAAATTACTTTACTATATGGTCGAGATAATTTTGATTTCAACGATTTGCCTCCGGGAGATTGATGATTCGGCCAAGCGAGATTTGTAATCGGGGGCGACTTACGGTACATTTTAATGGAGTCGTAGGGGAACAGACTTATTTATACGGCTGCTGCTGGTTGGATGCAGCTCATTTTAGCATATAGGATGGGGGATGAAGGTGTCAGAGTGGGTATTAAATCAGTCCTGGGGACTTCCGGTGTTGCTCGCCTTCTTGGTGATCGTATTTGTATTTGAATCAAGGAAGGCTTTCAAGGCATATAAAGAAAAAAGACGGTTTGAATTGGGATGGTCTCTATTGTTTGCCCTGGTGGCTTTATTGGCGATGATTGTCCTGGTGGCCTATTAAAAATACATAATCAAAAACAGGACCCCGCCAGAAGCTACCGGCGGGGTCTTGTTCAATGATTAGCTGTAAACGGTCAGGAAGTCGTTACCTTTCGTCACCGTTCATTCATGACGGCCTCTGTAGCGGTCCAGGCTCTGCCTGCACGCATGGCCAGGAAGAAGCAGAGGATGAGAACGATGGACGCGGAGATATAAGGAAAGTTGATGTCCAAATCAAACAGATATCCTGCAACCAGCGGCCCCGCAATATTTCCCAGACTGGTGTACGCCGAGTTCAGGCCGGCCACGTAGCCTTGCTGATCCTTCGCCAGCTTAGACATTTGCGTTCCGATAGCGGGACGCAAGATGTCGATCGACAGGAATACCAAGAAGGTTACAAGGAATATGAGCCAGTATTTATGCACGAACAGGGTTAACAGGATACAGATTCCCGCGGTAAGCAAACTGAGCGTAATGACTCGTTTCTCACCGAAGCGGTTCAGGATCCAACCGAATATCGTTGCTTGGACGACGGCACCCGCAATCGACCCAAACGTGATGATCATGGCAATATCTTTAGGGGTGAACCCGAATTTATGATCCACAAACAGGCCGAACACCGTTTCATAATTGGCAAGCCCGAACGAGAGCACAAATACAATGATCAAACTTAGGAAGTAAGGTTCCTTAAAAGAACGCACCAGCTGAACGGCCAAGCTCTCTTTCTTCCGACCCAGCACGGTAGGTGCTTCCTGCTTGGCGGATGATTCCGGTAGCAGCAGCAGCGTTACCAGCGCGGCAATACCTCCCGCAACAGCCGCGGCGTAGAAAGGAACGCGAATGCCAAACTCGGCGATAAATCCTCCGATACCCGGTCCGATGATGAAGCCTGTCGTAATCGCAGCATTAATGAACCCCATGCCTCTGGCGCGTTCCTCATTCGAGGTCACGTCAGCCGTGTAGGCCATAACAGCGGGCATAATGAGTGCAGCGCCGATACCGCCCAGCATTCTTGAGGCAAACAGGAGCGGCGGTGTGCTGGCAGCTCCGAACAACCATTCCGATACGGCGAACACCATCATGCCGGAGATTATGATTTTTTTACGACCCATGGTGTCTGACAATCTTCCCGCAAGTGGGGAGAATAACAGCTGTGTTAATGAAAAAGCGGCAACGAGCATACCTACCGTGCTGCCGCTGATATGCAGTTCCGTCATATAGGTTGGCATAATAGGTATGACAAGCCCGATCCCGGTGAAGACTAGAAATATATTGAACATGAGGAGCAGAATGGCTCCATTGTTTCGCATGAGTAATGACATGATGATTCCTCCAAAAATAAAAGACGATTTAATAAAGACATATGATGAAATGATTGTAATTCGGTTACTTATATACTGAACGTTCGGTTTGTGATAGTGCATGAAAAAAAGTATTTATTTTTCATGATTTCTTCTCAATGCCGTGCAGAAATACTTTGATGGCGGCATGATAAAGGGCAAGCGCATTTTCAACCTTCGTTATACGCGACATCTGGCTTAAGCCAACAATGAGGCTCTCAAAGATAACGGACAGCTGCTCCACATTATGATTCTCAAACTCCCCGCGATCCATCCCTTGCTGCAGCACTTTCTGATTGAATTCCAAATGGCTCCTAATAATCTGGACGACTCTTTGTTCTACTTCTTCGCTAACATCACCATTGCTGTTTATAAATTCATCAAGCGCCTTAGAGAAGGGGTGGTTCAGATCATCAAACACCAATTGATCGGCTATTCCATACAGCTTGTCAACGGTGGTGGTGTAATGCTGCTCTTTGCTGTTCCATTTCTGTTCCCACTCGAGGTCCCATTCCTCAACCAGATACAGAAACAGCCCTTCCTTGCTCTTGAAATGATAATAGATATTCCCTTTGCTGCTGCCTGTGGCTTCAACGATTTCCTCTATTGACGTTGATTTGTAACCCTTCTGCATAAAAAGAGCCTTGGCGGCTTCCGCTATTCGTCGCTTGGTATCTTCGGTTTGTTGTTGTTTTTTATTCACGCATGCACCCCCTTATAGCCTTGAAAGCTATTCGAAATTTATATACTGAACGTTCGTTCTGTATCTTATCAAATGGAATTGATATATTCAAGAGGAAATTAGACTCTGTGTTTTTCCGATCCAACCGACTTCGAAAAAATAACCGTTACCATCAGAAGGCAGCGGTTATTCTAGAACGTTGTAGGTCATCCATTCCCTTAATGGTTTACTTCAATGAACTTACGCGTTTTCTCGTGATAGGAGAGCAGCTCCGAAACGGTCACAAACTCGTAGCCTCTCTTTTGCAGCTCCGGTAAAATCACTTTGAGAGCCTCTACCGTCTGTGTACTGCTTGGCACAAAGTCGTGCATAAGTACGATGTCTCCATTATGGGCATTATCCAGCACTTTTTTAACGATCCGGTTAACGCCGGGCTTTCGCCAGTCGAGCGTATCTTGATGCCATGACCATAATACGGTCAGCATACCGAAATCCTTGCTCGTGCGGACAATTGCTTCATTATAGCTGCCTCCCGGTGGACGAAACAGGACGGTTCGAATGCCGGTTGCCTGAAAGATCGCATCTTGCGTCTGATTTAACTCGCTTGTTAACTTGCTGACATTAATATTGTGAAAAGGAGGATGGGAGTAAGAGTGATTGCCGATTTCATGGCCTTCCTGCAGCTCCCGCGCTACGATCTCGGGGTGCTTCTCCACCCGGCTGCCAACAACGAAGAAGGTGGCTTTTGCGTCATATTGCTTTAGCAGGTCCAGAATTTGAACGGTGTTCTGCGCGTCCGGACCATCGTCAAAGGTAAGAGCAATTACTTTATTGTGAGTGGGGACTTCCCATACTATCTCGCCTCGTTCCTCATAATAACCCCTGCCCTTGGAAGCGGATGGCGCATGGCTGGCGTTGACAACATGTTGATGGCAAAGGGAGATGGAGAGAGCGATCCATATGACGGTTGAGAGTTTTTTCATGGTGAGCGGTATCCTTTTCTCTGTTGTTCTAGTCTTCGCAAATGACAGTGCAAGCATATTTATCATTTGGTGATTACGGTAAAATTATTCTTTACGGAAGGCGGAAGGATTCGAACGGATGGGTTAGCGCGGAGGCTTGAAGCTATCGAGCATGAGGCTTTGGATAGGGTGATGCGAAAAATTATGAGTTTCATATATTGACATCATATGGTTGGACATGGTATTATCAATTTTGTCGCTAAGACGAAATGTGCACACCTAGATATCGGAATGAGATCGCAAAATATTGCGAATTCCACGCGTACCTTCGGTTATGTAAGTGAACGTGAACGACGCTAGGAACATGCGCGGATAAATATGCCGGGGTGGCGGAATTGGCAGACGCACAGGACTTAAAATCCTGCGGTACGTGAGTACCGTACGGGTTCGACCCCCGTCCTCGGCATCCTTGATTTAGAAGGGTTTTTTCCGGAAAACCTTTGTTTTTGAAACAGCTTGGGAGAGAACTTTTTATCGAGTTCTCTCCTGCAGTTCTCTCCTTTCTCCGAAGGAGAGAACGAGGAGAAGATCGCTTAACTCTCATAAATTATTGAGGGTAGTGCGATCTTTTTTTATTAAAAGACCAAAACACCACTCATTGTTGATGCCGAAGATACTTTGGAACTGTACTCAAGATGAGAATAAATGTTGGCCGTTGTAGAATAGTTGCTGTGTCCCAGCCATTCCTGAATTTCTTTCATACTGACTCCATTAGCGAGTAGGAGGCTTGCACAACTATGACGCAGGTCGTGATAGCGAATATGACGAAGACCTTTCTTTTTAAGAGTTCTAGTGAAGTTCTGTGTGATATAGCCAGGTTTAATTCGTTGTCCCAACTTATCCAGATAGATATACTCCTCGTAATCAGTGCAGTAGGATTTACCACATATGGATTTATTGAGAGCTTGAAGCTCACGAATACGCAGCAGTAATTCCTCAAAGGCAGGTACAAGAGGTAAGGTGCGGCGACTTGGTTTGTTTTTAGCCCGGTCCTTTTCAATGATGTGTTCCTGACCTTCAAAATAAACGGGAGTTACAGTATGCCTAATACTAATCGTTTTGTTTTCAAAATTTATAGCTGTCCATTTCAACCCAACTACTTCACTTCGCCGCAATCCATAAAAAGCGGCAAGAATGACTGCTAGCTCTATCAGTTCGCCTTTAACTTTTTCAAACAGAATATTAGTCTCTTGCTTGTTGTAAAAACTCCCTACAAAATCATTTTTCTTTGGTCTTTCAATCTTATCTGCCGGATTAGTGTTAATTAAATCATTTTTAAGCGCATACTTTAGCGCTTTGCGAATATTAGCGTGATAATGGAGAACCGTATTGGTTGTCATTCCATTTTCCTCTAACTCATACTGATAGTAATCTTGTATGTGACTTGGTAATAATTCTTTGAGAAGTAACCCTTTTTCTTCGAAGTAAGGAACGATATGATTAGTAATGACATTGTGGTACGAAGCATAGGTGATAAATTCAACCTGATGTTTCATCATTGCTAGCCACTGAAGCATGAAGACAGAAAATAGGGGGCCCTGATCGACTGGCTCTTCGGCTGGCATTTCTTTGATAATTTCTTCAACTATCAGTTCTTTCTCGTTAGCATTTAAAAGAAGAGTAAATTCCCTCCTTGTCTCTAATAGCAATGCTTCTGCTCGTTTTTTGTTTCCTTTCACCGTAAGTCCAGTAGGAATCCATTTTGGTTTTCTCTTACCTTCCTCATCTTTGCAATTCAAGACCATATAAAAAAGACCTTTTTTTTCTTGTAGGTGGCCTGCTACCATGAAAAAACCTCCTTCATAGCAGCCCGCATTGATCCTACCATTGACGTATTAATTATAACACGTTTGGAAAAGGTGATTCAATGTGGCAAAGTGGATAAGGGAGTTGTAGTAGTGGTACATGAAAAAAGATTAAGGTATAGAAGGATATTTATTTTTGGGATTTTATAAATTCGCCCAATTTTGAAATGTCTGATTTTATTATCTTGAAGTAACTTATAAGCAGTCTTGGTGCTTATGCCACCAAGCATTTCACACATTTCCGAAACATTTACTACATCTGGATATTTTCGAAATAAGGGATCATACGTCTCAATTTCATCTAAGGTCAAAAGAGTAGTTTGGTTCATAATATTCATCTCCATTCTGACCAACTTACTTTTTTAAGGGATCTAGGGGTAATTCATTAAGTGCATATAAATAAACTGGAAATGAGTTTGGGAATATATATCTCAAGTTGCCGATGGTTATGCGGCACATAGCTCTGATTTTCCGCAGAGACTCCCCCTCATCCGAGCAGGCTGCCCCCACTACAGTAACGTTGGCCGGGCAGAAGTATCATTATCCCTTTTGCAGATTATGGCGAATCAATTTCACCACGAAATAGATTTTAGCCAGAAGAAGTCAGTTCTATTTTGTATAATCAAGAAATCCTTGACTATACTCTTCTGCTATGTCGCTTCTGCTGTAACAGATGCAAAAGGAATGTACTTGAAATAAGTTATATAATTTTCAAGGAGCGATATTCACTTCATCGAAGACAGTTAATGTCTTCTGCAATATAAATAGTACATAAGAGTGGAAAAAGAAACTATCTTCGCTTTTTTTTTTGAGAATAATCCGAGTTATAGATAATTCTAAAACCCAGATTATTTTTATTTGTATCGGTTAAGATCGAATCGTCGAATAGCTAGAATAAACTCTATAATCAATTGTTGTTTACAATCCTCATTTATCTCGCCTTGATCACGGGAATATTTATTAATTAGTGGTTCATACCTTGCGATAAGATCCTCTATAGCTTGATGGTCTCCATTTTGAGCTAATTGAATTAATTCTAGCACTTCACGCATATACTCATCTCCTATTCTCCTTGTCTAAATTGATATTAATTTAAGTAAAGATTAGGAGGAGAGCGGTTTTTTATAGATTCAGGCCCTTTAGTCCATATATCTTCTAAGCCTGACCAATAAAAGTAATTTTGATTTAGTTATAGCTTGTCTAGTTACACCGAAAGTACTAGCGATCTCCTGGTCCGTCATATCTTTATAAAATTTCATATACAATACCTTTTTTTCTGTGGGACTCAATTTTTGTATAGCTTGAAATAGGGAAGCATATTCGACTGCATGTACAAAGGGGCTGTCAAAGATATTTAAAGTGATGTACAAATCAGATGAAGTTTCATCAAATGGTTTTAATGGTGCAGATTCATAATATAGTTTTTTGAAAAAATCACGGCTTGCATGACGAAGACAGGACTTTACATAACTACTGAAGCCCTTTTCAACTGCAATACGAGTTCTATTGTGAGCACTATTAATTTTAAACACCTCCTCTCAGGTATTAAATGGGAAGTATTTTACAAATAGGAAACCATTTCAATTAAAAAATAAAGCTGGATCGCTAAAGTGAATGTTTCTTAGAAAGGAGCCGCGGCTCCTTCACTAATGACAAAAAAGTCGTTGTTCTGTTGCTCGTGGCAACAAAACAACGACTTTTTCAGTGCTCTCCCATCTGGAGATGCCCCTTTGCTGTTCCTAAAATGATAATCCTAATAGCCGAAATAAATATTCTTATTAATGTTTTTATAATTTCGCGTGTTGAGTTCGGCGAACCGCGTTTTAATTAATTTGGCTTACATACGAAATACTATTCAGATTTTTGCATTTTAGAATCAATCGGTCTATTTCTCGTCTGAGACGGCAGATGACGTTCGTGTGCAAATGCAGTGGCTCTGTACGGAATTAAAGCGAGGCTATACCCGAATACAAGATGCCGAAATAGTCCAGAATTTTGATTGATATAGAGCTGGATTTTGGGAAGGTACAGTTGTTGAGGGGTGAGGATCAACTCTCCTTCAATCTTTTGGGGATTTAGCATCAGATTGTAAATAGGGGATGCCTCTTCTACTGCCTTATGGCCGGGCTATGAGCAAGTTCCAATATTTCCACACAATATCCAGTATATGTTGCACATCACATCCAGCAAGACACAGGAAACGATTTAAGTGCTCCCTCCAAGGGGGGCTGCTGTCCGCTTACTTCAAGTGCCGGTACTTTTCTTTTCTTGGAGATTGTGGATCCCGGAGACCACTGTTTTGCGAAGCTTAAGCTATGGTGTATGCCTTCGGCCCGGATCAAGTTGCGAGACCTTCTTTTTGAAAGAGCTCATTTAACGCTTTTATCGGCGATTATTTTCACATGGAGATGCTGTTCATGTAGTTGCTTAATGGAAGGAATATTCCCTTCGGTAGGCAGTTGGAATCATACCAGTCTCGCGTTTGAACACTTTGGTAAAGTAGTTGTAATCCGGGATGCCCACCAGGTCTGCAATTTGGTAAATGGACATATCCGTATCTCCCAGCAGCTTTTTGGAACGTTGAACTCTTACCCTCCGGATGTGCTCTGCGATTCCCATTCCGAAGCTTTGCTCTGATAGCTTGTACAGACGGGATTTGCTAATGCTGAATTTTCCACATAGAGCAGGTACCGACAGGTTACTCCGAATATGATTATTAATGTAATTATCGATTTCTTGTGCCAATGGATCCTTTTTCAAGACCAACTTCCTGGATAGATAGAGGTAGCTGGCGCTCATTTCCATGGTTCTGGCATAGGCCTCTATGACGTCTCTTGAGATGTTCTTCATGCACTGATAGGCAGTGTATATTGCGTCTTGATCCAAGTTATAGTTGCTTAAACCGGAACGGATAGTTTGCCAGAGTTCTTCCCGCGAATCACTATGAAGCACCTGTCCGAACATCATATACCCGATCACCAGATGATCCGCCTTGATGGGTACTAGGGTTTCTGCAAGCCCCGCGTGACAATGGTACGTGTACATACTCTGTTCTTTTTTACAACGTATAATGGCTTGTTGATCACACTGGATACAGGCTGCTTCCGCACGGGGATCGCTACGAATCAGGTGGCAGTACGTGGAATGTCGCGGCGGATAAACGACCAATTCATGAAACGAGTCATCAAAAATGCCTGTACGAATTTTCGTCAATGTATAGAAATCGCTCAGCAGATCTTTAAGATCTGCAAGGTTGAACATCAGACCCAAGGGATCATCTCCTAAAACAAAATTACTATTATTGGGGATAGAAATTACTATTATTGTACACGGAGCAAATGATAAGATCAATATTGAAAAGTCAACTTTTCTATTTTATGGAGGTGGGATAAATAGCGATTGCAGGGATCGATATTGGAACAACTGGATGTAAATGTACCGTGTATGACCAAAAAGGACAACTGCTTAGCGAGGTCTACAAGGAATACTGCAGTGCGCCGTCTAATAAACACTTGTTGGATGCATCATTGATATGGCAGTACACAAAGTCTGTCTTGCAGGAAGCAGCCAAACAAGCGAATGAACTGTTAGATGCAATAGGAGTCACATCATTTGGTGAAGCAGCAATATGGCTAGATCAACAGATGGTGCCCATGGCTCCTTCCATGTTGTATGCTGCTCCTTATGGAAAGGAACAATGCGACCGCTTGATCCGACATTTTGGCAGACAATATTTGAACCAAAGCACCGGATTAGCACCAACCCCGATGTATAGCCTACCGAAGTTAATGTACTTCGCTGAGCATAACCCTGAGTTAGTTAAGGAAGCCAGGGCCATCTGTTTATTCGCAGATTTCATCGTATATATGTTGAGCGGTGTCAGGCAAATTGATTACTCTTTGGCTAGCCGAACAATGGCTCTCGATATTAATTCCCTGGAATGGAACCATGAAATCCTTACATTTGCTGGAATTGAACCCAACTTATTTCCGGTTCCTGTTCCGATCGGAAGCATCGCGGGCAAGATTCTAAGCTCGTTGGCGGAGGAGTTGGGGATTCATCCCGAAGCAATGATTGTATCCGGCTGCCACGACCAGATCGCAGCAGCGATTGGCACGGGGGCCTACCAACCAGGCATGGCTGTTGACGGCACGGGAACCGTAGAGTGCATCACCCCCGTACTGGGACAGGAAATCGTGAAGGAATCTCTGTATAAAGGAGGCTATGCCATTGTTCCCTTCCTGAACAGTCGTTACGTGACCTATGCGTACTCGTTAACGGGAGGAGCCTTACTGAAATGGTACCGCGATAACCTGGCTTATTGCGAAGCAAATGAAGCCCGAAAGCAAGGTGATAACCCCTATGAAGTGTTCAATAGTGAAGTCGATGCTTCGAAGCCTTCAGGACTGCTAGTGTTACCTCACTTCTCGGGAGCAGGGACACCATATACGGATCCGGAATCAAGAGGCGCCATCTTTGGATTGACCACCGAAACAACAAGCCGGGAAATTTATCAAGCGTTGATGGAAGGTGTAACTTTCGAAATGGCCTTAAATTTGGAACGATTATCGGAGGCGGGGATAGAGATCCATACCCTTCTGGCAACAGGCGGGGGAGCCTTGTCGCACATCTGGCTCCAGATGAAGGCTGACATTCTGAACAGGCCGATTGTTTCTTTGGGTGCTGCGCAATCTGGTACTTTGGGTTGCATCATGTTGGCAGGGGTAGCATGTGGAATTTACAGCTCATTGGAAGATGCGGAATCCGTCTATGTCAAGGTAAGGCATACTTATACTCCGGATTCGGGGAAACATGAGCACTACAATAAATGGTACAACAAATACAAAAAATGTTATGAAGCCGTCAAGAGTGTCATGACTGTGGATCAGGAGGTTTAAGTTTATGATAACCAAAAAGAAGACTAAATTTGCACTATTTTTCGGAAACCGAGGCTTTATGCCGGAATCGCTGGCTTTGGAAGCAAGAACGGAAGTGTCCAAGGCAGTGACTGACGCCGGATACGAATTCATCATAATGGATGAGAAAGCAACCCGGTACGGATCCGTTGAAACGAGGGAAGAAGGAAGAATCTATGCCCAGTGGCTGAAAGAACACGAGGGGCAGTATGATGGTGTGATTCTCTCTATGCCTAACTTTAGCAATGAGAACGGGGCCGTTTTGGCCTTGGAGGAATGCGGGAAGCCGATCCTGATCCAAGCCTATCCGGACGAAATAGGCAAGATGGGGTTTGATCAACGGAGAGACGCCTATTGCGGCAAGTTCAGCATTTTGGATGTCTTCCGTCAATACCGGGTACCCTTTACTGCGTTGAAGCCGCATGTCGTCCATCCGTCCACGGAAGCCTTCGCGCAGAATGTTCGGGATTTTGCAGCGGTCTGCAGAGTCGTTAACGGAATGAGGAAGTTTACGATCGGCTGCTTTGGAGCTCGGACCACCGAGTTTAAGACTGTCCGATTTGACGAGATCACCTTACAGAAGTATGGGATTACGGTGGAAACCTTCGACCTGTCGGAGCTGATCCATCGTGTCCAGTGTATGAAGGATGAGCGGCCGGAGGTTGTGGCAAAGCGGTTGATTCTACTCAATTATTCGGACTGCAGCAACGTTCCCGATGACAAGCTCACGATAATCGCAAAAATTAGTGTTGTTTTGGACGACTACATTGCCGAATATCATCTACAAGCCCTTTCGATTCGTTGTTGGACCGAGTTGCAAAGCATCTTGGGTGTCACACCTTGTGTGATCCTAAGTGAACTGAATGAAAGAGGTATTGTGGCTTCTTGTGAAATCGATATTTGTACCGCCATTAACATGTATTCCTTGCAGCTTGCGGCGGAAGAGCCGGCTGCGTGCCTCGACTGGAACAATAACTACGGGGATGATTCGGATAAAGCGATCTTGTTCCACTGCGGCCCCGTAGCCCAGAGCTTAATGAAGGGAAAAGGCACGGTAACGGATCATAAAATGGTCGCGAAAACAGCTCCGGGCTGCGGTTGGGGGAGCAACGAGGGACGAATTAGATCCTTCCCAATGACGTATTCCAACTGTATTACGGAGGATGGAATGCTTACCTTCTATGTGGATGAAGGAGAGTTCACTAACGATATTATTGAAGACAGATTCTTTGGCTGTGCCGGGGTCGCGCAGATTCCAGATTTGCAGAATAAACTGCTGACTATGGGTCGTGGCGGCTTTAGGCATCATACAGCGGTTGGGGTAGGACATTATAAATCGGTCCTGTATGAAGCTTTCAAGTATTATTTGGGCTATGAAATTCTAGAATTGGAGCGATAAGGATGTGGCTGTAACCGTGCCTACATCGGATACCAATCCCAAATAAGCGGAGAAAAGGAATATCGGCTGTTGAGAGGCAAGGTGACGGAATGTGTCTGAAGTACGAAAGCTAGGCCTCCATTTTCCTATCGTTGACAAGAGGCTGATATTTCTTAGTTGTTTTTTAAGCGGATAACTATGCCTATTTCTCACCTAGCGGTTACGTGACGCCCTCTTATTATGACAATAAAAGAGCAGGTTTTGTTAAATCCTTCACAGCGGGATTCTGAAGATCTGTGGATTAACTGTCGGATCTCCTTGTGAAGATGAAGAAGCGGCATTGCCCTTGCATAGAGAACCTTAAGCAATAGGCCTGCGGAGCAGATCTACTGTGTGGCATAGGAAGGAGAGATCATCATCCATGAGACCGTGAATCAGAAGGGATTCATTGCGAAGAAGCTCAGGCTATGCAGGAAGATCGCGTGCTCGAAACTGGTGAACAGAGTCTTAATTGAGGACCGTACTGAAAAAAGCGGTGATTGGGTCTCTCTCTTAATAATTCTGTAATACATGAACATATGTTATTCTTGCTGAGCGAGGAAATGTATATATTTATTTAATCCATAGGCATTACCCCAAGGAACGATCACCCCAACAGGGCATATAGACCTAGAACCCGATTTAGGAGATCAAGGTCCATTACGAATAGCGATGTTGTTACCATAAATTTAATTTTGAATAAAAAACGCTCCCAGAAAGGCTTAGTCGGTATAAGGACATTAAATTATTTTGTTCAGTCGAAAATGTTTGGGGTGAAGGATTACGTTCTGGGATTCGAGCCCCGAAACTGTCATCCGGATGGCAGGGAAGCGATGCGAAGAGAGAATACCCTGAAGTTTATCAGCCCAGGAGAATCTGTCACATATCACATGAAGACTGGTATGATCGATGGCATTCAATAGTGGGATACCTTGAAGGAGGCAAGTACATGTTGGTCTCATTGAAAGATATATTAATATTGGCAGAGGAACAAGATTACGCCGTCGGAGCCGTTAACACCCCTAATCTAGAGTGTATCATGGCTGTTATTGAAATGGCGGAGAAGTTGAATGTGCCGGTGATCATCAGCCATGCCCAAGTACATGAAGCTTTTATGCCCATCGAGAAAATCGGACCGATCATGCTACATTTTGCCAAGATGGCGACGGTCCCCGTATGCGTTCACTTGGATCATGGGGAAGATCTGGACTATGTGGAAAAGGCATTGAAGCTGGGCTTTACATCCGTTATGTATGACGGTTCTCTTCTTTCTTATGAAGAAAACGTTCGAAATACCGTTGAAGCCGTTCGACTGGCAAAGGTATATCAAGCAAGCGTGGAAGCGGAAATCGGGATTATAGGCGGTCGTGAAGCGGGGGGGAGCGATATGGGTGCGTCAATGGAAGATTTGTACACCGATCCCAATTTGGCGGACTGCTTCGTCAAGGAAACTGGGATTGATGCTCTGGCCGCATCTTTCGGTACCGCACATGGGTTCTATAAGACGAAACCAAAGTTGGATTTTGAGCGTATCGAAAAAATTAGAGATTTGGTAAGAATTCCTTTGGTTATGCACGGCGGTTCGGGGGTAAGTCCGGAGGACTACACCAAGGCGATTGGCAAGGGAATCCGGAAGATTAATTATTACTCTTATATGGCCAGATCCGGTGTGCAAAGCGTAGAAGAGCTGTTGAAAAAACAAAAAGTTGATTTTTATCATGATATTACAATTTCTGCCATAAATGGGATGAAGGCTGATATCGGTAAAGCCATGAAGGTGTTCTGCAAGATCTAAAAAATGGGGTGGTGTTGTTCTTTTTTGATTTTTATTGTATATCACATGAGTAATTCTAATGGAGATACTCTCTCGAACTTATTATTGAAAATTGTACGAAAATAAAAAGGATACGCGTATCGACCTGCTCGGGAATTTACCGGACATCCGCTTGTTTTCCAAAAGCGAATTTGTGCGTTCAGTAGATGCTCTTGGACGAAGACACCTATCCCTGACCCTGGCAGGTTCTGAGCGAAGTTCAGGAACTTGCTCAGAGAGAGGTTTTAACTTAATAACAGTGAAATAAAGATTCAGACGACCGGAGTGACCCTGAAGTCCTCCCTGTTAAGTGGATAGTGTAAAAACAAAAATAGTTAGTTTGACACCTCAGCTCGCATTACCAGAGCTGAGGTGTTTTCGTTTTGATGCTCGTCAGTATTCATTAGGTGACTAATTCATTTCACGCTTCCAGCTCTTTAAGCCGTAGCTTAAGATGTTCATGCTCCTCAAGTTCTTATATAGGCTTTTTGCGATCATAATTGCCCTGATGAGGTTCCTCACTGCCAGCTTGATATTTCCGAACCCATGCGTAAATTGCTGATAAGACACCGTACTTTTCAATCGCTTTCTGATAATCAAATCCATTAGCTAAACTTATGTTGACAGACGGATCGGTGAAGAATACGAATCAATATGTTCATGACGGCATTAATTTCGAGATCTAGCCCTGGGCTGTCATCATGAATCCGTCGCTAGAGGCTGCTGAGCCATATCGGAAAGAGGATGCGGAACGCAGTCCGCAGGGGCTAGGTCATAATGTCCATGTAAAGGCGACCTTGTTTTTACATTCAATTAGGGATTTTTAATATTATTATGCAAAAAAAGGTTGGCCGGGATCTCTACAATAGATCCTCTTTTATGAGTGGAAGTAACAAGGACGCTGTCAATAATCTAGTGTGTCGATTCTGGAAATTAAGAGATTTAGATGGAATGCATGGAAGGAACAAAGCCTAGCCGTTTGGAAATTAGAGAGGAGTTCTCCTTGACGAGTGCTTTCAGTTCATCCTGCTTTTCGAGTATTCGAGCGGTTGGCCCCGCCACGCTGATGGCTGCAATCACTTTACCCGTATAATTAAACACAGGTCCAGCAATGGAGCTCAAACCATCGTCGTATTCCTCACGATTGACAGCAATGCCAGTCTGTCTGATTTCGTTGAGTTCCTGCAGGAACTGCTGATGATCCGTAATCGTAGTTGCAGTGTATTGCTGCAACCCCTTCTCGCTGACGATCTTATCGACAGTTTCATTTGAAAAGTAAGCCATTATGGCTTTCCCGAGACCTGTACAATGAACGGGGTTCCTTGAGCCAAGAATGGCTTTCATAATAACTGAGGCGCTTCCATCTACCTTATAGATATAGATGATCTCGCCTTCAGAATATACAGCGAGGAATGAGGTTTGGCCCGTTTGAGCAGCGAGTTCTTGCAGATGGGGTATTGCAGCTTCCACCAGATCAATGTTATGAAGTCCTGCGATACCGACTTCGATGGCTTTTAGTCCCACGAAATATTTCTCTGTAGAAGGCTCCTGCATAACAAATCCCGCTTTCTGCAGTGTTTCTAATATGCGATGTGTCGTACTTTTAGCGAGGTGAGTTGTTTTCGACAATTCGCCGATTCCGACTCCCCCCTTTATTAATGAGAGATGCTCAAGTAGGAATAGTGCACGTTCTAACGTAGAGTTCGTTTTATTCTTTTCAATGCTCAAAGGAAGCCCCTTCTTTCATTATATCTCTATTTCGTCATATTAACTAATGATTTGATATCAGTCAAACTCATTAGGACGTGTATGTAAAACCTAAGCGAGCCACACCAAAATCGAAGCGAGCATTAAAAGTGCCTTAAATGTAAATTTCAACTTATCATAGCGGGTTCCCAATCGGTGATTATGCTTCACTTTATTGAAATAACAACTAATGAGATGGCGTTCGATATATATTTCTTTATCCCTTTCCCGTTGCCTTCAGCAGTTTTCTAGCAGAAATCACCAGCACGGCAGATTGTACCTTTAGGAGTTAAAGGATTCGGTTAGTTTCGTAAGCACGATCGGCCAACACATGCATTTTCATTAATTCATTTGGCTAAGCATCTCGTAGCCGCTACAGAGTTGTGGCACAGACCGCCGAGCAGCACAAAGCGCAGAGGATTGCCCAAGACATCGACATCCGCTTGAATTTGGTCGTTGATCCCGCCTTGGGATCGCCCTACGCCTGATGAAGGCTTATCGTTTGCACCCGCTCCATGCTGATGGACATAGATGATCGTCGCATTAATCATACTAATTTCAAAGTTGGGTTCAATTGAGACATGTTCTTGTATTCAATCCCAAATGCCGGTGATTTGCCAGCGGCGAAAACGGCTGTAAAATGTAGGCCAGGAACTATAGTATTCCGGTAAATTCCGCCATGGTCCCCTGTTCGTAAGACCCAAAGCATTGCGTTTATTTAATACGTTGGTTTTTCGGGGAGACACCCTCCTTGTGGTTTTTGTACCGGGGGGGCAGCGGGCCTTTGATCTGTTTCCGTTGGTCATCACGTATTTCGTATCGTCTCATTATACCTACTCTTACGCATTTTTAAGGTTTATGGTTTGCATACAGGACCAATACCGACAGTTACCTTGTGACTTTGGCGGAGCAAAAGGGGCATAAGAAGTATGGACTTCATTGGCACCGGGATTGATAGCCGTCACTATTGTACTGGAGAACGGCAGTGAGGGTATTGGTAAGATTTATACTGTAGGCATCTGCAGAAGAGCGATCTGCCAAATGATTGAGCATAAAGTAAAATATGAGGCTCTTTCGGCTAGGATAAGATGCCAGCCTGTATTGTGAACCATTAGTATGAGATAAATTTGAAGGTTCAATATTATGTGGGTAGAGGGGAAGTTGCCTCGTTCGCGTGCCATTATCGAATATTGTCATATGAAATCTTCGTGGTAAGAACTGTAGCGAATATTTATGGAAGTTGTTTAGTGACCAGTCCTATCTTAAATGAAACTTCTGCAGGAGAGATTTGTCTCGATTTCACAAAAGATAAGCTTCTTCACAGTATGAATGAATATAATTGGGCATTTTGCATAATTCAATTTTCGATACAAAATCATAGTCAGGCCAACATCCAAAGCTCCATTTTTTGAGTTTTGGGTTGCAAATGGGCAGGCGGACAGAATTTCAATGAATCTGAAATTTTTAAGCGGCGTTCTGTACTCGTTGCCTCGCGATGGCCAGAGCAGAGGCAAGTAACACAATCGCCTTTAAATATTGGTGGGTAGTGACTTTTTGAATCTCCAATACATGGAGTTGGTCTGCGGTTAATTAGGTCTTAATTCGAGAATTGCATCGTTCCACACTGGTTCGTTTATTGAAAAGTTCCTTCCAGCCTCGGCTTTCCCGATGTGGCAGAGCATAACGCCGGAGATCCGTTTGACTGTTGATTTTAACCACCATTCCATAATTGGAGGACGAACAAGCAGCCGTGCCCAAAGGACAATCCACTTGACCTGTCGCATGTGGACAACGGAATTTTAAATGTACCTTTTCCTGTCTCCAATACGTCATGGGAAATCCCATGGAACAACAGGGCGTGCCTTTGCGGGTAATTCCTGCTGGCGCTTCCTTTTCATTCCGCAGATTCAGTAGAATGATAGCTTGGGCCTTGACGTTCCGGGCCGACTCGTAGTTTTTATTTGGTCATAGCCCGTATCCAGCATGAAGAATTTTGCTTTAGATCTTGCATTGGTAAGCATCATGAGCGCAGGCCCTTTGTCTCCATCGTTCACATGGGCAGGCGTCACCTTGAGCGCCATTAGAAGTTCACTTTTGGTATCTACGACCAGATGTAACTTGTAACCAAACCATTTGACTTTGTTGCCAAAGGTATCAAACTTTGACCCCAGTTGGCGTTGCCAGTGAGTTCACTTTTTCGCTTGGGTCCCTTTTTCTCGTAAGCGTGAATAGCTGCGCTATCAATAGCTACATGAGTTCCGTCGATGATTCCAAGCTTCTTGGCACTTGGACCACAAGGTCCTCAAATAACTGCCGGGCAAGCTTTTATGAGTCAGTTCGGCAAAAACTCGGCTTAACGTCGAAATGGAAGGAGCAGAGATGTCCAGCCGAAGTCCACATTGATAACGAAAACGAAGGTCAAGCTCCAGTCTGCGTGCAAGACCGGTGAACGTATCGATGTTCTCCAAGGGAGCCGCAAGTAACGCGCGAAGAATACCTTGTCGACAGTGTCCCTCCGATCATCGGGGCGAAAGATTTCTCAATTCTTTGGCGTAAGGTCGTAAGTCCAATGCACTGAAAAAGATGGGCAGTCGTTCTTCGGATTCGATTTTTTGAAGCTCTTCAAAGGAAAATAGACTTTCTTGGAGAATATACAAAAGGGGCTTCCTCCTCTTGAGTGTTTTGGTTTAGTCACCAAAAAACTTCTCCAAGTTGGGGTGAAGTCCTTTTTTATGCTCAGAACCCCCTTGTGCAACCAGGATGCAAAATGCTCAAATACAAAACGGGAATGAACGATCGCTCAAACTCATGTAGTCCCTAAGCTGATGAACAAGTATCAGCAGAATGAGAAACAACTTGACTTCCAATTCAATCTGAGAGCTGTGTTAGGAAGATTAATAGAGAATACGTTGACGTATAACCCCTCCAATTGTATACTCAAAAAAATGGAACATCGTTCTGAAATCTTGAAAATGACTCTTGTTCTTCTATTATTATAAATTCATAGTACTGGAGGTTATAGAATGTCGAGAGTTGTAAAGGATTTAAGCGGAAAGCTCTGGCAGATGGAGAAAATGAGAGTAGGCGAAGGGGAACGCGAGGGGTTTCATCTCCTTCCAGCAGAGCGTCAAGGCGTTATTTTCAGTTGGAATTACGCATCTGTTCCAGGGGATGTGTACACCGACCTTCAGAGGGCGGGCGAATTAGAGGATCCTTATTTCGGAAGAAATATGCATAAGGCGAAATGGGTGCAGGAATACGAATGGTGGTACATTCGGAGGTTCAACGTTTCAGAAGAGATGAAGGGCAAGAAGGTTCATTTAGACTTTGAAGGCGTCGACTATAGCTGTACTATTTGGCTGAATGGAAATCTGTTAGGCAGTCATGAAGGTATGTTCTCGCCGTTCTCCTTCGAAGTTAGTGAGTATTTGAATTTTGACAAGTGGGCTGGCGGTTCGAATCAGCTTACGATTAAGCTCGATCCTCCTCCGAAAAACTTCCGCAAAGTCGGTGGCAAGAAGGTGAACTTCTCCGGCGATTATTTCACTGGATTAGTACCTTTTGGTATATGGCGACCGGTTCGTCTAGTTGCAACAGAGGCTGTGCGCGTTCTCAATCATCGTATCGAATCGGACCTAAAGGATTCAGGCGCAACTGTACATGTGCAGATAGAGCTTCACAATATGACTCCTGAGAATCAGACTGTTCAGCTTCAAATTGCAATGAACGGTCACAACTTCACCTCGGAGACAATCAATCGTACATTGGAGACTATTATTGAATCCGGCACGAGTAACGCGAAGGTTAGTGTAGAGATTGCGGATGCTAAGCTGTGGTGGCCGTGGGACATGGGGACGCCTCATCTATACAATATTGAAATTACAGTCCTGAAGAATGGTATGGAGCTCGATCGTGTGGAGGACAGAATCGGTATCCGGACGGTTCATATGGAGCAGAATCCGGGCTTCACGCCGGAGGAATCCGAATATCCATGGACATTTGTTATCAATAGCAAACGCCAGTTCCTGCGCTCTGCATGCTGGGGGGGACAGCCATCTTTCTTATATGGAAGGAACAGCACGAAGAAGTATGAGCATCTGCTGACGCTTGTGAAGGATTGCAACATTAACAATTTGCGAATCTTCGGCTGGCATCCGCCAGAAATTCCTACCTTCTATCGCCTATGCGATGAGCTTGGGATTACGGTATGGACGAACTTCACATTCTCTACCCAAGCCTTTTCCGACGATCCTGTATTTGTAGAATCTGCGTCGCGAGAGTGTGTTGAAATCGTGAAACTTCGCCGCAATCATCCATCGAATATTTATTGGATGGGTGGAGAAGAAGTATTCTTTACGGACGCACATGTAGAGAGCGGCAATAAGGGGCTAATGGAAGCGATCGGAGTAGCGATTGAAGGGTATACCTCGGTGCCTTACGGATTAGCATCCCCGCTTAGCAATGAGTTCGGTCAAAGTATGGGCTTTAAGCCCAAGGAGTCCCAACATGCCAATGAGCATTATTACGGTGGCGGTCGAAGCTTCATGGAGGAGTATTACCCATCGCTCGATTGCTCGATTATTCCTGAATTAACAGCTGCCTCAGCGCCTTCAATCGAAAGCCTTAAGAAATTTATTCCGGAGAGCGAACTATGGCCCATGGGACCAAGCTGGGGCTATCACTGGGCGGATATTCATATTCTCCAAGGACTGAATATTGAGGTGTTTGGGGATAAGCGAATGGATTCGCTGGAGCAATTCGTAAAATCGACACAGATTGCACATGGTACGATTCTGCAATTCGCACTGGAAATGTACCGTAGACGGAAGCCGCGTATGAGCGGCGTGTCACTCTGTCATTTCATAACTAATTGGCCGGATATCAAGTGGGGGCTTGTTGATTACTACGGATTGAAGAAGCTGAGCTTCGACTTTGTCAAGACAAGCTATCAGCCGATTCTACCAAGCTTGGCTTTCCCGAAGAGAAGATGGAAACCTGAGGAGATGTTCCAAGGAGAATTGTGGATCGTCAACGACTTCCATGAAGCGTTTGAGAACACGGTGCTGGAGTGGACGCTTCAAAGTCATAAAGGCGAAGTTGTTCAGAGTGGAAAGGTAGCCACACAGGTTGCTCCGAATAGCTCTTCAAAATTAAGCGATATTGCATGGAAGGTTGATGAAAATGTCGTAGGAGAGTTTACGGTCTCACTAATATTGAAGCAAGGCGATAGTTTTCTGGCTAGAAACGAGTATAAATTGCTCATTGGTGATCTGGCTGAGGCGAAGCGTATATGCAATAAGCACCTAGACGAAAGCGAGAAGAAGCGGAATGAATTTGGCAGCAGCTACTATCGCTATAATACGGATCTCTGGGAGCTGGAATAATTTCGGTTAACGGATGGTAAAGTGTCTGTAAAATATATTCGTATTATGAGTTTAGCCAGCTAAGTCTGGTTAACCTCATTTTTGCGTTAAAATGAGCATTAGCCGGGGAGAACACATGGGACTTTGGACAAAACAGCAATTGCGGGAGTTTATCAAGGAGAATAATTTAGTCTCTGCACAAGATGCTCAGAATGCCTTAAAGGATCTGTTTGCCGAAACGATTCAGGAGATGCTAGAAGCAGAAATGGATACCCATTTGGGCTATGGCAAGCATGAAGTAAAGACAAAACTGACTCCAAACAGTCGTAATGGAAAGAGCCGAAAAACGGTGGTCAGCGAGTACGGAGAGCAGAAAATTGGTATTCCACGGGACCGTCTTGGGGAGTTTGAGCCTCTGGTCGTCAAGAAGCATCAATCGAATGTAACGGGCATCGAAGAGCAAATCGTAGCTCTGTATGCCAAAGGCGTCAGCACAAGAGAAATCCAGGATCATCTTCACCAAATGTACGGAATTGACGTCTCACCTACGCTCATTTCTAATGTTACGAACAAGATCGTTCCTCTCTTTAAAGAATGGCAAAATCGCCCTCTGCAAGGCGTCTATGCAGTAGTCTATCTAGATGCGATCCACTTTAAAGTCAAGCAAGACGGGGCCATTTATCAACAAGGCTGCCTACATGGTCATTGGCATCGATCTGGACGGAAACAAGGATGCGCTGGGCATGTGGATTGGTGAGAACGAGTCCTCCAAGTTCTGGCTGAGTGTGCTGAATGAGTTGAGAAATCGCGGGGTTCAAGACATTCTCATCATCTGCGTGGATAAGCTCTCTGGGTTCTCTCAAGCGATTGCGCCCTGCTATCCGCAAACCGAAATTCAGAAGTGTATTATTCACCAAATTCGTAGCTCTATACGCTACGTTTCCTACAAAGATATTAAGAAGGTTACCGCCGATTTAAAGCCCATTTACAAGGCAGCTACGGAAGAAGGTGTCTTGCTTGAACTCGACCGTTTTGAAGAGATGTGGGGAGCCAAGTATCCACTTATTATCCGTTCCTAGCGGAATAATTGGGAGGAACTCGCTACCTTTTTTAAGTACCCGCCTGAGATCCGTAAACTTATCTACACGACGAATATGATTGAGAGTTACCACCGCCAGCTGCGTAAAGTGACAAAGGGAAAAAGTATTTTCCCCACTGACGAGACCTTGCTTAAAATGCTCTATCTAGCCACCGTCGACGTCACTCGCAAATGGACAGGCTGTGTCCAAAATTGGGGACAAATGCTGCTCCAGCTTTCGGTCTTTTTCCCAGCTCGGGTGGGTCACCATCTACGATAGAATTGTTTTCCCCCTCGGGGGAATCTGTGCTTTAAAGAGTTTACACAAAATTATTGACAGACCCGTGGAAAATGAGGAGGTTGCATAAATGTAGGGATGAACATGCACTTTCGTATGTTTATCCCTTTCCCTGTTTGAGATTATTAGGAGGGTTCACTCTTAGAGGCTTTGGACGCCAACTAGTCAGGTTATGACCAAAAAAATATGTCACATATTATTTCTTTAATTATCTCGTACTTTAAGTTACAGACGCATATTCTTCATCTGCTGAGCAATCTTATTCCATTGTTTATTATTTATGATGTCTTCATAATTAATTTTGCTGTTCAATAAATGTGATTTAATTGCATTTATAGCAGCATTCAAATCTAACTTAGTCAATGTATCTATAATTAATTGATGTTCTTCACATGTTTCTGTATAACGTGAAGGAGTAAGCATAGTTATCCAACGTAGTCGTTGGCTCTGAAGATAAATTCGTTTACAAATATCTAAAAACCGCTCATTACCAGAATATTCTGCGATTTTTTCATGAAACCTAGAATCCGCTTCAAAAAATGTATCGAAATCTCCGTTATTTGTATTTTCGCATAATTTTTCTTGGATTTGATTTAATTCTTTTAATTGAGCTTTTGTTAAACCTTTATTATTAACTATAATTTCAATACTCTTTAGTTCAATTGCCTCACGAACTTCTAAAATTTCATTGATATCTTTTAAAGTAATAGCTCTTACAACAACTTTTGTTTTAGTTCTTTCAAGTATGCCATTATCTAATAAAATCATAATTGCTTCTCTCAATGGAGTTCTGCTCATTTCAAATTCTTTAGACAACTCTAAATCTGATACAATATCTCCCGTTACTAATTCATAATTCTCAATTTTACGCAATATTTTTTGTACTGCAATATCTACAGTATTCCCTCTTACTCTAGGCATAATTATTCCTTTCTATTTTTTAATAAATATCATTTTTAGCATACATAAAAATGAGTAAATTAACAAGTATATTAGAACACCACTATTTTAAAGATTCAAAGTATGTGTTTGTACACAACTGCCAGAACTTGCGTAGTCCTCGTCGTGGAGAACACTTAATTCAAGAAAGACAAGACGACAAGAAGGAAGTGATTAATTCCTTAACCAACAGCAGATGGTTTCTTGTCATTGTTGCCGTCAAAACCCTTTGTCGGGTTCGTTCGACAGGAATTAGTCTCCACAGGAATGGGTGAAGAAGTACAAGGCCGGCCAGGCCTACGACACTCGTAAGGGAAGCAGCAGTCCCCTTAAAGGACGTCCACGCACGAAGTTCGCCAGTGTCGAAGAGGAACAAGATTACCTGAAAGCTCAGGTGGATTATCTAAAAAAGCGTTATCCCAATCTGGTCCGGGAGGTTGCCCCAGTCCACAGGACAACTACCGAATAATCGAGGGACTACGCCACCAGCACCGCGTGACACGTCTGTTATCCATTGCCGGAATCCCTAGAGCCAGTACTACAAGTGGCGAGTGAGTGGGTCACTACGAAAAGACGCTCATTTACGAGATCACGAAATCAAAGAGTAGATGTTAGCCATTCACATGGATCATCCCTACTTCGGGGACCCCCGAATGAAACAGCTTTACGGGAGGCGGGTATCTCGTCAATCATTAGAAGGTATAGCGACTTGTGAAAGAACTGGCGATTTCTTCGGTGAACCGGAAAAAGCGAAAATACCCCAGCTATACTCTTTCTATGGTGTAGCCGAATCGGTTGCAGCATTAGTTACATGCACCAGGGTCACAGCAGAAACTGGTGTTACGTATATCTCAGACGGTACGCGCTTTTATTACCTGTCTGCCACTCAGGAACTGTTTAACAATGGGATTGTGGCCTGGCAGATCTCCGAACGAAACAACGTAAAACTCGTCGTAAATAGGCTTGAACAATGGACACGAAAAAGAGACGTATCCAGGGCCGTGCTCCATTCAGTTAGAACTTCCAGTATACGTCTCAGGCGTACAACACACGACTCGAAGAATTCAGCGACAAGGGCAGTCACTTTTGCAAAGTTACCTGCTTGGATAATGTCTGCTTCGAATCCTTCTTTTCACATCTCAAAACGGAGGAGTTGTACCTTAACCAGTGTAAGTCATAAGGAGATATTCATCAAGCGGTGGAGGAGTACATTTACTTCTACAACTACCAGCGCTTACAGGCCAAACTAAAACAAGGCGTACCGGTTGAATACCAGCACGCGTTGGCTGCTTAGCCTTTTTTACTTGTCTACTTGACAGGGGTATGACCAGATTAGATTTTTTGCACTGGAGTTTTGTATGCCTAAAAACCTTTTTTGTCTATCATGTTCATAGGACGGATTCATGCAGAATGCATAAAGAAATAGTTTATGAAGAGAATAGAAAAATAAACATAAAGTGTTGATTTTTCAGTAATGAAAGTATACAATAAAATTGTTATTATTGAAAAAATAAAAAACATAAAGGTTGAATGAGAGGAGGAGTAATGGATTAGTATTCCATTACGAGAATTATGTTATCAATGAAATTATTTATTGACGGAAAATTAGTAGATACAGCATCACAAGAAAAAATAGAAGTAATAAATCCTTATAATAACGCAGTAGTAGGTACTGTTCCTAAGGGTAGTAAAGAGGATGCTACTGCTGCCTTAGAAGCTGCGCGTAAAGCGCAAAAGTCATGGGCACTACTACCAGCACAAACAAGAGCTGAATATGTTTTGGAATTAGCGAAAATTATAGACGATAATGCTGAAGAATTAGCTCAATTATTAACATCAGAACATGGTAAACCTATAACTGAAGCACGAGGTGAAATTCAGGGGGCATCGGGGTTTCTGAAATATGCAGCTGAATCGGCAAGAAGAATAGAAGGAGAAATTATTACCTCTGAGAAAAAAGATGAACAAATCTGGATTCAAAGAGTACCTTATGGAGTTGTAGTTGGGATAGTTGCTTGGAATTTTCCTTTAGCGTTATCAACAAGGAAAATTGGAAATGCATTGGTTTGCGGAAATAGTATGGTTATTAAACCACCCTCAGAAACTCCACTTACAGTTATGAAGTTTGCAGAATTAGTTGAAAAAAGTTCTTTGCCAAAAGGGGTTCTTAATTTCATCACTGGTTCAGGCAGAGTTGTAGGCGATGCATTAGTAAGAAGTGAAATTACTCAATTAGTTACCTTAACTGGAAGTACAAATGCTGGTATAGAAGTGTTTAAAGCTGCATCGGATAACGTTATTGATGTGCATTTAGAACTTGGTGGAAAAGCACCATTTATAGTAATGGAAGATGCTGATATTGATAAAGCTGCAAAATGCGCAGCAATAGCAAGATTTAGCAATTGTGGTCAAATATGCACATGTAACGAACGTATGTACATTCATGAAAAAGTTTATGAAGATTTTAAGAATAAATTCATAGCGCATGTACAAGGGATAGTTGTTGGAGATCCAATGGATCCGAAAACAACTATGGGCCCAAAAGTGAACAAATCAGAAGTATCTAAGTTGATACAAATGAAAGAAGAATCCATACAACAAGGCGGTAAAATATTATTAGACATGACTCCAGATGAGGGAAAGCCTTCTGAAAACGGAAATTGGTTCTACCCGGTAGTGGTTGAAGTATCAGATAATAAGAATGTATTAATGCAAGTTGAAACATTTGGACCTATTGTACCGATGATGAAGGTGTCAAGCTTTGATGAAGCAATTGAATTAGCGAATGATTGTGAGTATGGCTTATCAGCTTACTTATTTACAAACAATGCTAAAAACATAATGAGAGCAGTAAATGAACTGGAGTTTGGTGAAGTATATGTGAATCGTGAAAACGGAGAGTTAATAAATGGATTCCATAATGGATACAAAAAGAGTGGTCTTGGTGGTGAAGATGGTAAATATGGTTTAGAAGGATATCTACAAAAGAAAACTATTTATATGAATTATAATTACTAAAAGATTAATAGAGACTCTTCGTTAAGCTACGTGGTTAAATTTATATCTCATGTATAGCGATTTGCATGCGTATCTATTCATATCAAATCGCTATATATACCTACCTTGTTTAGCGCGGAGGCATGAAAAAAGGTGGAGTGGTATGTCAAGGAATGCAATTAAAAACGTGGGAGTTAAATATTTCAATATTCCATTAGAAGGAAATTTAGTTGATGCACTTCATGGTAAACATGATAGTTTTGAATTAATTACAGCAACTATCTTTATGGAAGATGGAAGAAAAGGTACAGGATACACTTATACAGGTGGAATAGGAGGAACTGCAATAACTAAGTTGCTAGTTAATGACTTAGTTCCAAGACTAATCGGCAGAGAATTTACTACTCCTGATGAAATGAATATTTACATGAATCAAAGTATTCACTATGTTGCAAGAGGAGGAATTGCAGCTTTTGCAATTTCGGCATTAGATATTGCATTTTGGGATATAAAATTAAAAACTGAAAACATGGCAATTTCTGATTTATATGGTACTAGAAACGAAAAAGTCCGTACTTATTATGGCGGTATAGATTTAATGTTAACAGAAAAAGAATTATTGAAAAATATTGAAAAGCAACTAGAAAAAGGACATACAGCCATAAAAATAAAATTAGGGAAAGAAAACGAAGATGAAGATATAGAAAGAGTAAAGGCTGTTCGTAACTTGATTGGTAAAGATGCTATGTTCATGGTAGATGCTAATATGATATGGACAGTACCTCAAGCAATAAGAATGGCGAAGAGAATAGAAGAATTTAATATAGCGTGGTTAGAAGAACCAACAAATCCTGATGATTATGAAGGATATGCAAGAATAGGGCAAGCAACTACTATTCCAATAGCAATGGGGGAAAATTTACACTCTATTTATGAGCATAAATTGGCTTTAGACATAGCTCGTATTAAGTATCCAATACCTGATTGTTCTAATGTTTGTGGAATAACAGGTTTTTTAAAAGTAGGTGAAATGGCAAAAGAAAGAAGTCTCAAAGTAAGTTCACACGGAATGCAAGAATTACATGTGAATGTATTAGGCGCACTTTCCAATGCTGGATTCTTAGAATATCATAGTTTCCCAATATGTGATTTTACTATAGAACCTTTAAAAATCGTTAATGGATATATCGAACCATCCAAAGCCACAGGTGTGGGCATAAACTTTGACTGGGAAAAATTAAAAAAACATATGAAATGATTAAAAAAATAGAGATGGGAGGCGGTGAAATCCACTTCCCATTTTATAATTGAGCATTTTACATTAATCTAAGCTCTTTTAGACAAAAAAGCTTGGGAATAAAAAGGACTTTACAGTGCATAATTAATTAAATTTATAAAAGGAGCAGACGAGAAATGAAAAATTACGTTGTAATGATTACAGATTGCGATCATGACTCAGTAGAAATTGAAGAAAAAATCATTAATAATGTAACCAATAATTTTAAATTATTAGATTGTAAAACAGAAAATGATATTATAGAAAATTGTCGTGAAGCCGACGCTTTAATTACTCAATATGGAAAATTTACTAGAAAAGTGTTAAGTCAACTTTCGAAATGTAAAATCATTGTTAGATATGGAGTGGGTGTGGATAGTATAGATTTGGATGCAGCTACAGAATTTAACATTCAGGTTTGTAACGTACCTGATTATGGATTGAACGAAGTTTCTGATCAAGCAATAGCATTAATGATGGCGCTTACTAGAAAAGTTAATATAATGTCAAATATTGTTAAAAATGGTGTGTGGAAATATGAAATATCTAAACCTATTTTCAGATTGCAAGACCAAGTTGTAGGTGTTATAGGACTAGGAAGAATAGGGAATGCGTTTGCCAAAAAAGCTCATGGACTAGGCCTTAAAGTTATTGGATTTGATCCCAATCATAAAAGACTAAATCCTCCTGATTTCATTGAAGTTGTTGAGTTTGATTCTTTAATAAAAACATCAGATGTTATTTCTATACATTGTCCATTACAACAAAATACTGAAAATTTAATTTCTGAAACTGAATTTATAGCAATGAAGTCTTCAGCATATATTGTTAATACTGCTCGTGGTGGAATTGTTAATGAACAAGCATTAGAGAAGGCATTAACTAACAAGTGGATTGCAGGAGCTGCACTTGACGTATTGGTGAGAGAAGAGGCAGATGTTAATAACCCACTATTTAAACATGAATCTTTTATTTGTACTCCACATATGGCTTGGTATTCTGAACAAGCATTTAATGAATTAAAGAGAAAAGTTGCTGAGCAAGTTGTTAGCGCATTAAAAGGCGAGAAACCTGCTTATCTAGTTAACAAAATTAATTAAAAGAATAAAAAGGAGATAATAAACTATGAAAAGTATTGTTTACAATGGACCTGATAAAATTGACGTAGAAGATAAACCAATTCCTGTTTGTTCTGATGGTGAAGTATTAATTAAAGTAGCATATTCAGGTATATGTGGTACAGATTTAAATATTTATGTTGGAGCACATCCTAGAGCTACTGCACCGTTGATTTTTGGTCATGAGCTTTCTGGGTTAATAGCAGAAGATTATCCTTCGCTACCAAAAGGTACACCGGTTACTGTTAGGCCCTTACTATTTTGTGGTAAATGCACTCCGTGTTTAACAGGAAACAGTCATGTATGTAAATCATTAAAATTAATAGGCATTGATACAGATGGTTCAATGGCTGATTATGTGAAAGTCTCGATTGATAAAATACATGTTCTTCCAGAGACTGTATCCTTAGAATTAGGAGCAATTACAGAACCGTTAGCTGTAGGTGTTCATGCCGTTAAACGCTCAGGAATTTCAATTGGCAACAGCGCTTTAATTTTTGGCGCAGGTACTATCGGTTTGTCTGTAGCAAGTTCATTAAAATTATTATATGAAGCAAACATATTTATTGTTGAAACAAATCCTTTTAGAAGAAAGATAGCCGAAGAATTAGGATTTACTGTAATAGATCCTTCTAAAACCAATTTAGAAGTTGCTGTTTCTGAATTTACAAATACAAATGGAGTAGATTTTGTGTTCGACTGTGCAGGACACCCTATAGTTGCAGAACAATTAGTTGGATTAGTAAAAGTTCACGGGACAGTTATAATTGTGGGAGCATACAAAAAACCTGCCGCACTTGATTTGTTGGGTATGATGTTTAAAGAGGTTAAAGTTATGGGAGTTAGAGTTTACGAGCCAGAAGATTTTGATATTGCCATTCAATTATTAGGAGAATCTTTTGATTTTGGAAAAATAATTACTCATATATTACCTGTTGAGAAAGCCCAAGAAGGGTTTGATGTTTTACTTAGTGGCGGAGATGCTGTAAAAGTAATGTTTAAATTTTAATATAAAAAAGATTATATATAATTCGAGTGGAGGAAAAGCGAATGTTGGAGATGTTTAGTTTAGGGAATAAAACAGCTATTATTACTGGCGGTAATCGTGGTTTGGGAGAGGCTATGTCTTTAGGTTTAGCTGAAGCTGGCGCTAATATAGTAGTTATTGCAAGAAATGAAAATCCTGAATTAGAAGAAAAAATAAAGGGTTTAGGAAGAAAATATAAAATGATCTCAATGGATTTGTCAGATGTTTCTAAATTTGAAGAAGTTGTTGAATCTATAAATGAGGAATTTGGAAGTATTGATATATTAATTAATAATGCAGGAGTACAAAAACGTCATCCTAGCGTAGATTTTCCTAAAGAAGACTGGGATTTTGTATTAAATGTTAATACAAAGGCAGTATTTTTCCTATGTCAAGCAGTAGGAATAAAAATGATTGAGCAAGGAAAAGGAAAGATTGTAAATATTGCATCACTTCTTTCATTCCAAGGCGGTTTTACAGTTCCGGCTTATGCTGCAAGTAAAGGTGCAGTTATGCAATTCACAAAATCACTTTCAAATGAATGGGCAAGATTAGGTGTGAATGTTAATGGCATTGCTCCAGGATACATGGAAACTGAAATGAATACAGTTATAATGGCTGATAAGATTCGGAGTGAACAAATTGCACAAAGAATTCCAGCAGGAAGATGGGGGAAACCAGAAGATCTAGTAGGAGCCGCAATTTTCCTTTCTTCAAATGCTTCAGACTATGTAAATGGTGAAATAATCGTTGTAGATGGCGGCTGGATGGGAAGATAGCTTATTTAGTATTTGAAACTATTAGCGCTTCGTCTATGGAGAGGCGATACGAATTAAGTGAAGATCAATACAATTGAATTAGGTTAAATTCCAAACCTTGGTTACCCCGCTAGGGTGCGACTTGATGGAATTCACCCGTTTTTCAAGATGGCAAATGGCTGGTGTTTGGGAAAAGGTAATTAAATATGTGTTTATTTCCCCTGATCAAGAAAATATTATGATTGATCCCATCATCGTTCGTGTCCTTCAGAACGGCGTGGGGGCAAAAAGGCGCTGCAATATTAGACTTTTGGACGCTTTAAGGATGGAATAACGACCAAAAATTATGGGATTGTGGATGCTTTGACCGAACGGGGCTACGATATGAACATCATTCTGACTTTCATTCAAGAGCAACAAGTAGCGGCCGTCATTCCAAGAGGAGATTATCCAAAGGCCCAGCGTAAGTTTGATTGGTGGTTGTATAAAGAACGGCATCTGCTTGAATGCCTCATTAATAAACTCAAATTGGACACACGCTACGATAACCTCTCTTGTACTTTTTCAGTGTTCTTATCCTAGGACTCTGTATTATTATGGCTGAATTAGGTTTGAAAACACACCCTAGTACCTTGACCCGATGTTAATTGTAGTTTTATGCTTTTCCTATAAGAAAATTATGGGAGGGCTAACAGATGAATGAAAAATACGAGATTCGACTTGAGCCGAAAGAGCGTGAAAGGATTGAACAAGTGCTTCACGCGGATTCCACATCGCACGGCATTAGCCGCCGTTGTCTCGTGCTGTTGCTCTGGGATGAAAGTCAAGGGATGATCCCCAAACAAACTGAAATTGCCAGTCGTTGCGGAGTTAGTAATGTATTGGTCTTTTATACGGTAAGAGACTATTGTACACGTGGGCTAGAAGAGACGCTGAGCTATCGTCGCCGCGCGGAACCGCCGGGCCCTTCCCCCATCACGGGTGAAGTGGAAGCCCATATCCTTGCGTTAGCCTGTTCGGAGCCTCCAAAGGGGTATGCTTGCTGGACAATTCGGTTGTTGACCCGCCGAGTGATCGAACTGAATATTTTGGAGTCGGTTGGACGAGAGACCATTCGAACCACTTTAAAAAAAACAAAACTTAAGCCTCACCTGAAAAAACAATGGTGCATTCCCGCTAAAGCGAGCAGTGAATTCGTCGCTCGGATAGAAGACGTTTTAGAGACCTACGCCCTGCCTTATGACCCTGAGAATCCTGCTCATTTGTATGGATGAACAGCCGATCCAACGGCTTGGCGATTTGCGCCCTCCACAACCCATGAAGCCAGGACAGATTCTGTCCGAGAAGATTATGAATATGTTCGCAAAGGAAGCTGCAGCTTGTTCCTGTTCACGGAGCCACTCGTTGGATGGAGTCACGTACAGGCTTCGGAAAGACGCACGAAAATTAGACTGGGCGCTGCAGATCCAGAAGCTGCTAGAGGCCCACTATCCAGAGGCGAAACGGGTTCGGCTCGTGATGGACAACTTGAATACCCATACGATCTCGTCCTTGTATGAAACTTTACCACCTGAACAGGCATTGGTCTTGGCGAAACGGCTAGAGACCCATTACACCCCTAAGCATGGCAGCTGGCTAAATATCACTGAGATTAAACTAAGTGTAATGACAATTCAATGCCTGAACCGCCGAATCGCCTCCATTGAAGAATTCCAAGCCGAGGTGTCTGCTTGGGAAACGGAACGCAACCGAATCCAGAAATCCGTCGCAATTTCCACGGAGCAAGCACGAGAAAAATAAAAACACTTGTATCCTGTAATTTAAACTGGTCAAGGTACTAGTTATATCAAACTAATTGTAATTATACGACTTGTTGTAAGCGCTTCCTATAAGGATGTATTCGGTAATTAAAGGCTTAATGCAGAAGAATTACTTATTGTGAAAAATATGAATGAAGTCCAGCAAATGGATGATCTCGATATCAGGCGTCTGGGGACTTATACACAAAAGGCCTCAAATATACCCAATAATTACTAACTATACTTGTTTGTGGTTCCTGTTGTGTTGTATTACGTGCTGTTTCATAAAGTTCCTCTTGATGGCATTCAGATGCCATCAAAAAATTCATACCCTTCAAAGTCATAGCGGATAGTCCATGGGCTGGGTTTGAGTATTTCGAATAATTCTTCCCTTCCTGATGCTCAATCAGCTGATGCCAACTGGAACACTTCCCAACGCCACATGAGGTGGTTCAAGCCGGTGACACAACTATCGTAGCTACGTGGATGAAAAACGGTATACAGCGGGCTGTAGGAGTCAAGTGAGTTGCAACGCTGAATCGCACAGTTAGCAAATCCATGCCCTAAAGGAAGGTGTAACATCAAACATGAGCTAGCTATGCCTTGAAACAGCACGCTATTAATCAACGGATGGAACTTGTTAAAACGTTGGCCAAACAGATTCATGGGAGCGAGGCCATGATGAGTAACCACTGTGTGCGGTAGTTGTCAAGATTGTTGTAGCGTTTTTAACAGAAGTGGTAATATCAGGGGCTACAATCATAGCAAACAGGGTGTTACCGTATTTTCACACTTCGCACAATATTATCCGGGTATGCTTCGCTGGTCAAAGTAGATATTGTAAGAACAAGTGAGAAAAACGAAAGAAACATTCAATTATAGAGGGAGGTGAATGCTATGCTTTAACGAACGTTGGGACAGATAGCTTACCGATCTGAGCAAGATGAAGGTTGACGAGCTGATAAGCATTTATCAGACGGCGTATGATCGTTTCGTGAAAACCTAGTAACAATTACTACCACATCTAGAGGAATCCCCCCCCTTACACAACTTTACCTGGGGGAGTTGTTTAGACGAAACACAAACTCAAGTCATAGATGGGATGGTGTATAATTGTTGAAAGCTATTTTGAAGATCAAACAAATGTTGGCTGTTCTATTATGTACGGCTATGCTTGCGGCGTCCTCTCTCACTGCGCCTGCAAATGTCAGCTATGCGGACTCGGAGAGCAACGAGCTCCCTGAAAACATCAGAATCGACAAGGCTGATTTCGATACAATTCCCGACATTGCAGATTATTACAAACAGATCTACAGCGATAATGCGGTATCCTATTTCAACAGCATTAACGGCGAAAGCCGGATTCAGCGTATTAATTTTATTCAATACCCTACTGGCGAATATTTGAAAGTTAACGGAGAAGTAACGATCGATATCCCTGCAAGGGATGCAAGAGCGTGGCGTCTATTCAGCGATGTGCGATTTGAAGGATCCGTTGCGCAGACAATGGAGCTCTATGTTATTGACCCGAAGGGCGTTGAGACGCATTGGACGATGTTCAAGAACGGTGGGTGGAATGACCGTATTACCGGGTTATATACCAATTATACTAAAATGGATTTTCAGGAATCGAATCCAGCAGAAGGTATTACACATCCTTGGCTGATTAAGGAAACTAATGGAAATATTATCTACGAGGGTTATAAAATGAGAATTGTTGGAAACGGAGACCTCCGCAGTGTATATCACTGGGAAGAGGAAGGAGTACCGTTGAACTTCGACACATCGGCATGGACAGTTCTCGGGGGAGACAAGGATATTATGAATGTCTCCGTCAACGTGGATGCGCTTACGAATTTAAGTTTGGACGGCGTAAACAAGCTGCCCGAGGAAATATTCAAGCGATACCATGTGAACAGCGGTCCGGTCGGTTTAGAGCAAGCTGGAGGTGAAATCACTTTGCTGGACGAAGCGTACCATAAAACGACAAATGATTATGGGTTTATTCCCGGTCGTGGTGCGTTTCACTATCCTCTATTGACAAATTGGGCCGGTCTCAAGGAAGATACGCAGCATCCCGGATATGCAGACTTTACAACAACTAAAGAGGTTTACACGAAGAGTCTGCCTGCTATTGAGAAATTTAAAAGCTTGTATCCATCTATCGGCAAAGATTATATGCTGACACTAGATGGTTGGCCGAAGTGGATGTGGGAGAACCCGTTTTCCGGTCAATCGGAGAATTTCGGTACACCGTCATACGCCAACTTCAATGCTGCGGCGGACGCATCGGCCAAGTTGATCAAGAGCATAGATACCCGATTTGACGGACTGGGTCCCAAGTACGTGGAAGTGAAAAACGAATCGACCATTCCTCAGGAGTGGTGGTTCTTTCAGTCAGAGCCGCAGCAAGCTTGGAGCTATCTGTCTGAGTTCCATAACAAGGTAGCTGAGGCGGTGAAGTTGGAAAATCCGGATGTATTAGTCGGAGGACCTTCAAGCGCATTCATGTATTTGGAGAATAATGATTTTGAGGAAGCGCGTGCGCAGTTGAAGTTTATGGATGAAACCAAGGATTCTATGGATTTCTATTCTCACCACTTCTATGAAAACTCGAATCTGTTCATCCATGACAGGGAGAACAATCCGGATGGTTTCCTGAGCGGACGAATGGAAGCTGTTCTTGACTTGATTAATGCTCACATGGTGAATACGGATAATGTAAAGCCGATCTACATTACGGAAGAAGGCACCTACAATACAGCCGGAAGCGAAGCGGACTACTTTCAAAAGTTGGTTGCCTTCAATGGTTATATGTTGCGATTCATGAATTATTCCGATACGATCGGCATGCTTGTTCCGTACCTGTACCCTATTATCAACTGGCGTCCTAATTCCAATGATACATTCTATAAATATAACGAAGCACAGAACGGATTATTGGAAGAAATGACACCAATGGAAGCTTATCTGGATATGTGGAAAGATTACCGCGGTGCGTTCCTGCCTTCCCATGCCGATCATGAGCGTGTGTACACGAATGCGGTTCGTTACAATGAAAAAATATATGTCGCTGTGCACAATCTCAACTCGCAGCGCGTCAACCTTGATCTTAACGTATTGATGGGCGATGCCAACATTGCAGACGTGAAACGCAAACACTTCTTCTTGGAGAAGGGTAACTTGACGTATGAAGAAGAGAATGTAACTGATTTGAACAATGTGTATATGAGAGTGCAGGAGATGAGCGTCTTCGAGATCACGCTTGATTCCAATCCGGCGTTCACAAAAACGTGGGAGAGAGAGTTTGCGTACGCTCCTGAGGAGTTGGTTGCTACAAGCATAAATGCGCCTGCCGTATTTACAATTGACAGCCCAGCGTTGTCTCTCGCTAAAGCAACTCTCCGTATTGGTTTCGGCAAGATGGACAGCGGATTCGCAGCCGATATGGATGTTGTCGTTAATCCTGGTGACCCGACGAAATTACAAATTTTCAGCAAGGATCTGAATTACACGAATAAGCCAGGCAATTTGCTGACCTTTGCCGAATTTGAACTGGATGCCAGCAAGTTACTAACTAAGAACACGATTGAAATTTCGATTCCTGAGATTGGCGGCTACGTAACAAGCGTACAAATTATTCAGTATGATGAGCAGGCGGCTCCTACAGGCGTATCCACCAGTGCGCTTACTGTTCCTATTGAGGATGCCAAGTCGAAACTTGCGTCAACCGTAATATCTTCTACGGGGAATGAGGTCGAGCCAGGCAAAAAGTGGGTGAAAAAATATATCCGCGATACACTTAACATTGAAGTGACGAAAGCGGAAGTCGTTGCACGGGATACATTGGCGACAGATGCCGAGATGGATAAAGCAGTACAACAGCTGAGCAAGGCGATGGGTATTTTTGATCAATATACAAAAATAAAATCGTCTCCTACTGGCAAACGGGGGGCCAAATTCTCCTTCGAAGACGAAGAATCGGCTGCTTATATACACAATGTAGATACTGTGACCACGACGACTGGATCGCAAGGCACAACCGACGGTAGCAAGGCGCTCCAAGTCGAGTTTACATCCTTCACCTCCTACGCTTGGGATACAACAGGCACTTACTCTGGTAACCTGGATTTTGCGGCGCCGGAGGATGGCTGGAGTCTCAACGGTGTACCATTTACGTTCGACGTCACGAATCTGAAAAACTACGCAACACAGCTACGCGTAGAAATCACGGACACATCGGGTGTGAAAGGTACTTATTATTATACGTTGGAAGCTAACGCATCGCGGAGAATCAGTATTGCCGATTTCGGCGTTGCGGGAGGAACTTGGCTCGCGGACGGCAGTTTCCCGAGAAACGCGGTAATCGATACCGATAATGTGAAGTCCATACGATTCTTTGTGTTTTCTCCAACGGCCACTCCTGTTGAGAACGCGGCGCTTGCCTTGGACAATGTAGTAATCGGCAGTGTAACGGATCCAGGTACAGAACTAGGAAATCCGAACGGCGTGTACCTATCCTTCGAGGATCAAGAAGAGGTAGTCTATGCACATAATGAACAAGGAATTACCGCATCGAGGAAAGAGCAGGGCGCGACAGATGGCAGAAAGGCGCTTAATGCAGAGTTTACATCCTTCACCTCATACAGTGGGGATACGAGCGGCACTTATTCGAGCAGCATTGATTTCACAGCACCGGAGGAAGGCTGGAACCTAGGCAATAAGCCCCTTCAAATGGATGTTACCAATCTCTTGAACACAGGAACACAGCTTCGGGTGGAGGTTACAGATGCTGACAATCACAGTGGCATCTATTATTTTGCGGTTGGACCGGAACAATTGAGGACCCTTACCATATCGGAGTTCGACATCTCTGAGGCGAGCTGGCTGACGGATGGCTATTTAGCAAGGGCAACTGCAATTGATACAAACAGACTGAAGACCATACGGTTGTATATTTATGAACCGAAGGATGCCAGTACGGGTTACGCAGCTATGGCTTTTGACAGAATGATCATAGGCAAGATACCTCCGATCGAACCTTCAGAAAATCAGTTGGTAGCCGATGCGGTGAATGCATTGTCAGCAGCCTCCTTGACCTTTGTAGAGGGGGACACGGCGCAAGCTGTAACAAATCACATTTCATTGCCATCAGTTGGGTTGCATGGAGCCAGCATTACTTGGGCAACCAGCCATCCGGCGACGGTGACGAATGACGGAAAGGTTTCGAGACCTCAGCATGGAACCGGGAATCAGGTTGTAACTCTGACAGCTACAGTCACGTTAGGAGCGGCAAAGGCAACCAAGGATATAGCCGTAACAGTGATTCAGCAAGCTGCAACGATCCCTGCTGAACCTGAAGGGAATAGTAATCTGATAATTCCAGCGCCAAGCACTCCGCCATCAGTTAACATAGATATTCTGGTGGATGGTAAGAAGCAGAACAAGATTGCTAGGTCTATTACAACAACTGAGGGAGGTCTTATGATTACGACGATCACTATCGACCGGGAAATAATGGATAATATTTCTGATAATTCCATTATTACGATTCCTGTTGCTAGCAACTCTGATGTTGTGCACGGCAAGTTTAATGGTCAGATGGTGAAGGATCTGGAGCAGAAGAATGCGGCTATTGAGCTAAGAACCTCTACCTTCTCTTATAAGCTTCCTGTTCAGCAAATCAATATCAACGAATTAGTAAAACCACTTGGGTCGGATGTTAAGCTTGCTGAAATATCGATCGATATAAGAATTAGTCCAGCGGATGCCGATTCTAAAAAGGCGCTAGAAAGCACGGCACAGAAGAGTGGATTTACGGTTGTCGCCGCTCCAATGGACTTCCATATCACCTACACTTACAAGGATAAAACACTGGAAGTTAATTCATTCAACATGTTTGTTGAAAGATCAATCGTTATTCCGGAAGGAGTAGACCTGACTCAAATCACTACAGGTGTAGTGGTAGGAAGTGATGGGTCGGTGAGACAGATTCCGACTAGATTCGTCAGACAAGATGGCGGCTATTATGCTGTAATGAACAGTCTGACCAATAGTACCTATGCAGTCATTTGGAATCCTGTTGCCTTTCAGGATGTCTCTGGTCACTGGGCAGAGAGTGCTGTGAATGACTTGGGTTCCAGGTTAATAATTTATGGATTTGAAGGGAATCTATTCAATCCAGATCGTTACATTACCCGTGCCGAGTTTACTGCTATCATGGTAAGAGCTTTGGGCCTTAGGACTGAGACTGGCCACTCGGCCTACAGAGACGTTGCTCATGGCAGTTGGTATGAAGCATATCTGAACACAGCAACAACGTATGGCTTGATTAACGGTTATGCCAATGGTCAAATCGAACCAAATGAATTCATCACACGTGAACAGGTCTTCCACATGCTGGAACGCGCCATGAAAATCACCGGTCTTGAGGTTGCGGTAAACATGAACGAAGTGGAGGAACTTTTGACAAGATTCAATGATGCCTCCGAGGCGGCAACATACGCGAAGAACGGTATTGTAGCCACCATTAAGGCAGGACTAGTGAAAGGCAGAAACGGGGACTTGCTTGCGCCGAAGGCGGCAATCACTAGAGCGGAAGTAGCAGAGGTAGTACGGAGACTACTTGAGAGATCTAATTTGATCTAAGGTGTTCGGAATAAACGTGAGGGGCTTCTATTTGAGGCCTCTTACGTATTATCCAGTTTCGGGCAGAATGAATACTAGAAGTGAGGAGATGAAGAATGAAGCCACATGAGTTGTAAGAACATCACAAGAAAGTTATTTGTTTGTTGAGCTTAGGGATTTGTAGTGAGATGAGTATACTTTGCTTGTACCGAAATTAGATGGGAACTTGATCCGATTCCATTCGTCCGGGTTAGAGGTATTATCAGCTTCAGACTATACTCACGAATTATGATCAGGTAAAAAGGTGCACGCACTCCGATTCTAATCCAGTTGAATCGCTTGTAATACGGAAGCTTTACGTACAATTCATCCTTATCTTTTACAGATTAATAAAAAGCCGCATCTCTGTCTGCGTGGGGAACTGACGGACAGGAGAATGGAACTCGTGAAGTGGTCAAGCACGGAAGTACAAGGCACTTATGTTATCCTCAACGTAGTTATGCGGATATGCTGGCATACTTCTCACCACCGTTTATATTCAACCTGACGATATCAATGCTTGTTGGACGGTAACTATTGTCAATATAGAGGAGGATGAATAGTAGGAATATCCTTTGTTTTTTTGACTTCATACACTAGCTATAGCTAGATAGCGGACTTTTCTTGCTGCACGCTACGGCATTCAGGGAATGGCCGATATCCAGTTGTTCCTTTATAACTAAAACGAGGTAATTATTAAGCTCATTACATTTTTTTCATGTAAACGAGTCTTTCACTGAATAACGCATCGTTTATGCGTACTATCAGAAACGTCTCCTGCCATCTTCATATCAAATAAAGAAGTAACTTTGTCTACTAAATTTCAGTGAAAATGGACTACTCGATGCATTGGGTAATACGAATGAATGACTTCCTCACGTTTATTATTGAAGTTGAAGCATTGCTCCTGTCTGAATATATGCTCTAAGGCATTTGTGTCGACTGGGGGACTGCAGATCAGTAGGATGGAATACATCAGATTTGATTAATTCAAAATGCGCTCATAAATAATACTATTTTGTTTGACAAAAATCCTATAGAAGTATACAATTACTTTAATAAAATAATTATTAATGTATACATAAATAGCAAGGGGGTACAATTATATGAAAATGAGTAGCGCAACTAAAAGAGCCCTAGAAAGAAACTATTATCAAAGTTGTGACTGGTTTTGTGATTTTAAAGAAATTGATGTTGAAGGAATTGGATTAGAAGAAAATGTTCATAGAAGAGATCCTAGCAGCGTTATAAAAGTTAATGATTTATATTATGTGTGGTATACAAAATCTGAAGGTGAGTCCGTAGGATTTAATACTGGCGATGACAATGCAAAGGTTTTTCCATGGGATCAATGTGATATATGGTATGCAACATCAAAAGATGGATACAAATGGGTAGAAAAAGGACCTGCTGTAAAAAGAGGTGGGAAAGGTGAATACGATGATAGAAGTGTTTTCACACCAGAAATATTAGAATATAACGGAATGTACTATTTAGTATATCAAACAGTTCAAGCTCCATATAAAGTGAGAAGTTTTGAAAATATTGCAATAGCAAAAGCTTATAGCCCAGATGGACCTTTTGAAAAATCTAAAACTCCAATTTTAGAGCCCACAAAAGATGGTGAATGGAAAGATGATAAGGATAATAGATTTGAAGTAACTAAAAAAGGTGGTTTTGACAGCCACAAAGTACATGATCCTGTATTATTTGATTACAATGAAAAATTCTATTTATATTATAAAGGCGAAGCTATGGGCGAACAACTTTATATGGGTGGTCGTGAAACAAAATGGGGTGTTGCCATTGCTGATAATATAGAAGGTCCTTATGTAAGAAGTGAATATAATCCTGTAACTAAAAAAACACTTTACAATTTGCTGAAGATGGAATTAATTTTGAAATTATGTCAGTAATAAAAGAGGGCCCTGAAGCATGTGGTCCATTTAGAAGTGAAAAAAATGATATCTATCAATTAGAAGGAATGAGATGGGGTTTATGTCATGATGTAGATGGAAAATGGGGCTTCATTAAGAGATTTGACTTAGATGAATGGCAAAAAAACGTATATGTTAACAAAAAAATGTATGAATAACAAGAAAGGATATAAACAATGCGAGGAATAGATTTTAATAGGGATTGGAAGTTTACATTAGATGAAACTGTTGCTCCTCATATGAATCATATTGATGATTCTACATGGAAAGATGTTGTTTTACCCCATGACTGGAGTGTAGATTTTCCTTTTAATAAAGAAGAAGGTGATGGCTGCACAGGCTTTTTATTAGGCGGAATGGGCTGGTATAGAAAACATTTTATAACAACTGAAGAAATGATAGATAAAGAAGTTTGGATTGTATTTGATGGCATTTATAACCGCTCAGATATATATTGTAATGGTCATTTTATAGATTTTTTTCCATACGGATATGTACCTATAAAGATTAATTTATCTTCATACTTAAATCCAATTGGGCAGGATAATTTAATATCAGTAAAAGTTGATCACACAAGATATGCAGATAGCAGATGGTATACAGGTTCTGGAATATATAGAAAAGTATCCTTGTATATACTCCCTAAGGTGAACATTCCTGTATGGGGAACCTATATCAATACACCTAGAGTATCAAAAGATGTAGCTGTTATAAATGCAGAAACTACAATATGTAATAATTTTTTAGAAGCAAAAGAAATTAAATTAGTTTCTAATTTATATGATCCGGAAGGAAAAAAAATAGATACTCAAGAAACTAAAATATCAATTGATGCAGGTAAAGAGCTTAAAGTAGAACAAACCTTTGTTGTATCAAACCCTAAATTATGGGATATACACAAATCATCACAATATATAATTCAAGAAGAACTTATTGTTGACAATGTTATTGTTCAAACATATGAAACTAAGATCGGTCTTAGGTCGTTTGAATTTGATGTTGATAAAGGATTTATATTTAATGGTGAAAAAACATTAATTAAAGGAGTATGCTTACACCATGATGCAGGTTTAGTTGGAACTGCCGTGCCATTAGATGTGTGGCGTAGAAGATTAGAAAAACTAAAAGAATGTGGCTGTAACGCAATTCGTACTGCACATAATCCAACATCAGAAGATTTCTTGGATTTATGTGATGAAATGGGATTCTTAGTTCAAGAAGAGTTTTATGATGAATGGGATAACCCAAAAGATAAAAGATACAACGGAAATGAAATAAAAGTTGATTACATTACAAGAGGACATGCAGAATTCTTTAAACAATACGCTAAACAAGACTTACAAACTGTAATGTATAGAGATAGAAATCACCCTTGTATAATCCAATGGAGTATTGGAAATGAAATAGAGTGGACATATCCTAAATATAATATCGCTACTGGATACTTTGGAGCTGAAACAAACGGAAATTACTTCTGGACATTACCTCCTTATAGCATTGATAAAATTCGTGAAAATGTAAAATTATTACCTGTTGATAAATATGAAATAGGGGACACTGCTAAAAAATTAGCTAAATGGACTAAGGAAATTGACAGTACAAGACCTGTTATAGCTAACTGCATATTACCATGTGCAAGCTATGAATCTGGATACACAGATGCTTTAGATATGGTTGGATATAGTTATAGACAAGTAGAATATGAATATAATCATATTCATTATCCTGATAAGCCTATTATGGGAACTGAAAACTTAGCACAATGGCATGAATGGAAGCAAATTTTAGAAAAAGAATATATCCCAGGAATATTCTTATGGACAGGAACTGACTATTTAGGTGAAGCTGGGCATGCAACTGTTTGGCCAAGAAAAGCTACAAGATCTGGATTGCTTGATTTAGCAGGCTTTGAAAAACCTTCATATTATATGATGAAAAGTTTATGGTCAAATGAACCATCTATTTATATGACAACACAAACAGTTGATAAGTCATTATATGATTTAGATAAAAAAGGTAATTTGTTTGAAGAAGAAAAGGATGCATGGAAACAAAGATTATGGGAATGGCAGGATGTAAATTGCCATTGGAATTATACTGAAAACCAAATGATCGTTGTTGAAGTATACTCAAATTGTGAAATTGCCACTTTATATCTAAACGACAATATGATAGAAAAAAAATATTTAAAAGATTTTGAAGATCATATATACAAGTGGGTAGTGCCTTTTAAACCGGGTTGTTTAAAAGTAATAGGTGAAAAATCAGGAGAAATTACTGAATATTCGATTACTACTTCATCTAAAATTAGCGGAATTAAATTAATAACGGATAAGACATATCTAAGCAATAATTTGGATGAAGTTGCTCATATAATTGCACAGCTCATAGATGAAAACGGAAATAATGTTATTCACCAAGAAAAAAAAATAGACTTTATTGTAGATGGTGACTGTTCAATTCTTGGAGTAGATAATGGAGATGCTGATAGTGTTCAAGACTATCATTCAAACAGCTGCATAACTAAACATGGCAAGTGCATGTTGATATTGCAAGGAGTAGGGGAGACAAATATAACCATTGAGGCTAAATCAGATAATATTGATAGTATTAATACTATTTCGATAAAAACAACCTCGTGCAATTAATAGGCAAAATAACATTGATATTTATTTGTTTTAAGTATACAATAATATTAACGATACAGATTTTTATGTTGACGAAATTATTAAATTTCTCAAGAAAGGTTTAAATTTGAAAGGAAAATATCTGTATACTGAGAACACTGTTGTAACATATCAAAGACCAAACAAGATGTAACAAACCCAAATTACTAGAGATTTATTTAGAGAATACTGAGTTCTCATAAACCCTCTGAAAAATTTAAAAGCTCTTGGAATCGCTTTCAGTTTTGCTTCGACCCTGTAATAGGCGAAATATCTTAAGAGGTCGAAAGAAGGAATGTTAGAACAATGAATCTCGTGCATGGGATAATCCGCTGTCAGGAGACAGGTGTGGATATTCAAGAGTAACCCAAAACATACCGTTAGGTTAAGAAAAACTATCCCCCTGTCGTTTTCTTTCTTGCCAACGGTCTCATCGGAAACGGTGTCATTCTTGCATGGCTTCTTCATCTCTCATTCTGTCAAATAAGAGGAAATCTTAGATCGAGCGAGCAAACGAAAGCAGTAATTATTTTTATAGTGGGAGATGAATATAACAATATGTCTAAAACACAACTGTAAGTGCTTTTGGATCTACAGTAAATAGTCATGAAATTGAGAGGAGTGGAATGTAGTAATATGATAATGAGAATTGGAGAGAATTTCAATCTAATAAATAAATCATTTAGAAGAAATTATACATTATATTTATTTTTGTTGGTGCCTGTTCTTTACTTTATAATATTCAAGTATATTCCTATGGCGGGAAACATTCTTGCTTTTAGAAAGTATGTGCCTGGACAATCTTATTTTGGAGTGAAGTGGGAAGGCTTTAAATATTTCGAAATGTTTTTACAAGATCCGCAATTTTGGAGTGCGTTTAAAAATACCCTAGTACTTAGTTTTGTGACTTTACTAATTACATTTCCGTTACCTATAATTTTTTCTTTAATGCTTAATGAAATTAATGGGAAGTATTTCAAGAAAGTAGCTCAATCAGTAACTATTATTCCTAAGTTCTTATCTGCAGTTGTAGTAATAATGATATTAAATACAATATTATCACCATCTAACGGGATTGTAAATTTGTTACTAGAGAAAATAGGTATTGGATCTATTTATTTTTTAAATGAAGCATCGTGGTTTAGGCCAGTATATATTGTTTCAGAAATATGGCAGTTTCTAGGATGGAATTCAATAATTTATATGGCAGTTTTAGCTTCAGCTGATCAACAACAATATGAAGCTGCTATGGTTGATGGTGCTAGTAGACTTCAACAAACTTTTCATATTACTATGCCATTGCTTTTGCCAACAATAGCAATAAATCTTATTATAGCCGTTGGTAATATACTCAATCTAGGCTTTGAAAAAATACTTTTAATGTATACTCCTTCAACATATGGTACATCAGATATTATCCAAACTTTTGTATATAGAATAGGTCTTATTGGAAATAACTTTAGTTATGGTACCGCAGTTGGCTTGTTCCAAAGTGTAATTAGCTTGGTATTGTTATGGATGACTAATAAAATCACCAAGAAATATTGGGGAAGTGGATTATGGTAAGGATGGTGGGGTTTAAATGAAAAAAAGTAGAAGTAGAAAAGTATTTGACATCACGAATTTGACTCTAATGGCATGCTTGACCTTAATGACAATATATCCAATTTTCAACCAATTAGCTTTATCTCTAAGTAGTACTGATGCGATTTTAAATGGTAAAGTAACATTATTTCCAATAGATTTCACTTTAACTACCTATAGAGATATTGCAAAAGAATCATTGTTCTGGGGGAATTATATAAATACTATTTGGTATACGATTGCTGGTACAGTTATTAGCCTAATGTTAACAACTACGTGTGCGTATGCTTTATCTAAAAAGATTTTGCTAGGAAGAAAGGTAATATTAAGCCTTATAATATTTACTATGTTTTTTGGAGGTGGATTAATTCCGACCTTCATGCTTGTGAAAGATTTACATTTAACTGATAGCATTTGGGCGATTATTATACCATGGGTAATAGTCCCCTATCATATACTGCTTATGAAAACTTATTTTGAAGGATTACCAGGAGACTTAGAGGAAGCTGCATATGTAGACGGTTTAGGACAATTTAGTTTCTTTATTAAGATAGTACTTCCATTATCTAAACCTATATTGGCTACAATGACTTTATTTTCAGCAGTTTTATATTGGAATGATTGGTTCACTGCTCTAATTTATATTAATGATAGTGCTAAATATCCAGTAACTTTATACCTTAGAAATGTAATGATGGGAGCAACTATGGCATCTCAAACCGGCCAAACTATAGATGCTTCAGTTAAATCAATCCCGCAAGGCATACAAGCCGCTTCAATGATGCTTGTAATAACTCCTATATTATGCATTTATCCATTTGTTCAAAAGCACTTTGTTAAAGGAGTTATGATAGGAGCTATTAAAGGATAAAGACAAAGCTTATAGAACTTGGAACTGCTAGCAAGATATACCTTTCTATATTAAATTCTAGATGAAAGATTCTTGAACATTGTTACAAAATAATATATATATAATTTTGTAAACGTTTAACAAAATATTTTTCAATGGAGGGTAAAAAATGAAAAAAATTATTTCAACAGTATTAATGACAGCTCTAGCAATCTCTATGATTGCAGGATGTTCAGAGTCAAACTCTTCATCAAATTCAGGCCCAGCTAAGGATGGTTCAGATGATTCATTTGAAATATCAATGCTTTATTCAGATAACGCGAGTTATCCATATAAAGCTGACTGGAAAGTATGGGATATTATAAAAGAACATACTGGTGCAGAAATTAGTGTACAGGCAGTACCAGAGTCAGATTTCGAAGCGAAAAAACAAATCGTTTTTAACTCTGGGGACATTCCAGATATAATCACTAAAACATTTGCTTCTGAAGAAGATGGATTATCTGGATTACTTCTTCCTATTAGCCAATATGAAGATGAAATGCCTAACTATAAGAAGTTTTTAGAAGAGAGCGGTATGAAAGAAGAAATTGAAAGAACTAGATTGTCAGATGGAAATTACTATACATTACCAGTAAACGCTCACGAAACAAGGCTTCAAGATCAACAATGGTTAATAAGAAAAGATGTCTTTGAAAAAAATAACATTCCAATTCCTACAACCTTAGAAGAAATGTATGAAGCTGGATTTAAACTTAAGCAAATTTATCCTAATTCCACACCTCTTATAAATCGTTTTGGTTCCGGTAACATTATGGCAGCTATTGCTGCTGGATTTGGAACAGCAGCTGGTTGGTCATTAGAAAATGGAGAATACTATGATGCTAAAACTGATTCATGGACATTTGGACCAAGCACAGATAATTGGAAGAATATGTTGCAATTTACTAACAAGTTATTTCAAGATGGTGTTCTAGATCAAGAATTTGCAACTTTAGATAGTACTGTTTATGAACAAAAAATTGTAAAAGGTAATGCTTTTATATTATATGATTGGACAGGAAATATAAAGAGATATAATCTTCAAGGCAAACAAAATGATGCTGATTTTAACATGACTCCTATTTACCCATTGAAAGGTATAGATGGCAATTATGCAATCTCTTGGAAGAGTCAAGCTGCGCAAGGTTGGGTTTTCCCTGCAACATTGAAAGATGATAAGGACTTTAAAGATATATTAAAATTTATTGACTGGTGTTACACTGATGAAGCTGAAGTTTTATTAACGTTTGGTGTTAAAGATGAAACTTATAAAGAAGAAAATGGAGTATTAAAATATGTTGATGATAACGTTGATTATAATGCTGTATATGGTTTGAATAATAATAGTCTAGCAGTAAGACAACACTCAGATTTTTTATTTAGTTCTTTATCAAAAGAGCAAATAGACTTATTTGACAAAATAGCTAAAGATAATATTGTACCAATGCCTAATCCTAAATCACCGTTGACAGTAGAAAATATTGATAAAAGTAAAATGTATTCTTCAACACTTACAGATTTTGCTAATACTACAATGGAAAAATATATTTTCGGGAAAAGTTCAATTGATGATTGGGATAAAACTGTAAAAGAATTTGAAGCTAAAGGTAGTGAAAAACTTACTGAGATGTATAATGATGCCTGGAAGAACAGAATAAAACAATAATTTTAATTTACTCAACTTTCGAAGCTCAAATCTCCAAAGAAATTCTTAATAGCAAACCAATGAAAAATATGGCATTCCTAGACATCTAAAAAGTGAACATCTGAAAAGACGGCATTCATTCTAAGTTTTCTAGAATGAAATGTCGTCTTTTTGCTGTTTCAATCTTTTTGGTGTTATGCTATACGTCTTGTGGATAATTTCATCCAACGGACTTACTTTAGTGTTACTGTGGGTCTGTCAATAATTTTGTGTAAACTCTTTTAAGCACAGATTCCCCCGAGGGGGAAGTCGCGAATCTAACGCAAGTGTTGACCGACCCGGTCTGGGAAAAATACCGAAAGCTGGAGCAGCATTTGGCCCCAGTTTTGGACACGTCCAG
>NZ_JBNDYG010000048.1:0-42309 GCF_049893405.1 Paenibacillus sp. Dod16 | reverse complement strand
CGCCTCTTTCTTGATCTCTTCCGAATACGTTTTATACTTTTGTCCCTTAATTGCCATACAAAAATGCACCCCCTAGAATTTCATCGGATAAACCAGGGGTTTATTCCAATGTCCATTCTAAGGGGTGCACTTCAGAGCTAGCAGGTGTCTTTTTTCTGGGTTTACATTAACTGGTTTTTCATGTCATATAAGTTAACATTGTTTTCAAAAATACCTTACATAGGTATTGACGTCAGGTTATCTCCCGGCATATAATGACGAAAAGAAATCGAAAGATTATGAACATTGTTAAGCTGTTTAAGTCTTAATGTTCGGAAATTGGGAGGAAGAGACATGTCGGTAGAGAAAGTATTGCAAACCATTAAAGAGAACAATATTGAGTGGGTCGATTTTCGTTTTGTAGACTTGTCGGGACGGGTTCATCATATTAGCTTGCCGGCTTCAGAAGTAGACGAAGAAACATTCGTGAACGGGGTAGCATTTGATGGATCTTCTATTCCAGGATTCCGCGGCATTGAAGAATCGGATATGGTTATGATGCCTGATCCGGAGTCTTGCTATATCGATCCGTTTACAGCACATCCTACGCTTAACATTATGAGCAACATCTATACTCCGGAAGGGGATGCTTACGAGCGTGACCCGCGCGGTATCGCAGCTCGTGCCGAGCAATACCTTCAGGAGGCCGGTATCGGAACAGCGGCATTCTTTGCACCGGAATCCGAGTTCTTCCTGTTTGATGAAGTTCGCTATGAAAGCTCCATGAACAGCTCCAGCTATTTCGTAGACTCCGAGGAAGCGCATTGGAATACGAACCGTAAGGAGGAAGGCGGCAACCTTGGCTTCAAAGTTGGCGTTAAGGGCGGATATGTTCCAGTAGCGCCTGTGGATACGCAGCAAGATATCCGCAGCGAAATGTGTCGTTTGCTTGATGAAGCAGGACTTCACGTTGAGCGTCACCACCATGAAGTAGCAACTGCCGGCCAAGCGGAAATCAACTTCCGTTTCGATACATTGAAAAAAACAGCTGACAATTTGTTGATCTATAAATATATCGTGCATAACACAGCGCGCCAATATGGCAAAACCGCTACGTTCATGCCGAAGCCATTGTTCGGGGATAACGGAAGCGGCATGCACGTTCACCAATCCATTTTCGATGGCGACACTCCATTGTTCTACGAGAAAGGCGCTTATGCGAACCTGAGCGAAACAGCGATCCACTATATCGGCGGTATTCTGTACCATGCGCCTGCATTGATCGCTTTGACGAATCCGAGCACCAACTCCTTCAAACGTCTGGTACCAGGCTATGAAGCACCGGTTAACCTCGTATTCTCGAAGGGCAACCGCTCTGCCGCAGTGCGGATTCCGGTTGCGGCCGTAACGCCTAAAGGCTGCCGCATCGAGTTCCGTACACCGGATTCCACGGCGAACCCTTACCTTGCATTCTCCGCTATGCTGATGGCTGGCTTGGACGGTATCAAGCGCAAAATCGATCCAACCGCACTCGGATATGGACCATTCGATAAAAACATCTACGAATTGTCTGACGCCGAGAAGAAAGAAATCCGCAGCGTACCGGGTTCCCTGGATGAAGCTTTGGATGCACTTCAAGCAGACTATGAATTCTTGACAGAAGGCGGCGTATTCACGCAGGAATTCCTCGAGAATTTCATCGAATTCAAGCGTGCCGAAGCTAAAGCGGTTAATATCCGCGTTCATCCGCACGAGTACTCCCTGTACTACGATCTGTAATAAACAACGTTAAAAAGCCCAGGGCATGATGCCCTGGGTTTTTTTTTGTACACATATAAGTCTGGCTAGGGTTTAGGTGCGGATTACCATGCCAAATGAGATCAAGGGCTATTTTCAAAGGCATGCATTACTAGCGCTGCTCTTAGCTAAAACATACCCGTCACTAAAGCTTTACTCTCAAAAGTAACCATAGTTATGCGTATTGCTTCCGCAAGATTCACGGACGATGAGCTCAGGCTCAACGACGAAGGAGCTCACGGGTGATTGCTTATGGATTAGGTCGTAGAGCATGAGCGCTGCCAGGCGGCCGATTTTCTCTTTATTTTGCCGAATCGTCGTTAATTTGGGAGTTGTATATTTGCACGCTTCAATGTCGTCACAACCGATGATCGATACATCGTCAGGGACATTCAGACCGTGTTCCTGAAGCGCTTGGATGGCTCCAATCGCAATCTGGTCGGAGGCTGCAAAGATCGCGCGGGGGAGAGAACCCGCTTGAATCAGCCGCGTCATGGCTTTATATCCGCTTGCCTCATGAAAATCCTCACCGTTCAGGAACCATTCCCCACGGGCCGGAAGCCCGAAGCTTTCCATGGCGTTACGATAACCGGCCTCACGCATGTTGGAGATTTCAGACTCCTTGCTGCCTCCGATGAACCCCAAGTCTCTGAGGCCTTGAAGATAGAAATGCTCCACGACCTTCGAGGACATTTTGTAATTATCGGACATGATATGCCCCGACATTTCGCCGAACAGTTCTATATCGACCCCAATGCACGGAATGTCGCTCTCATCAAGCTCCTTAATGGAGGGCTCGATTTCCTCGCCGGATATAATGACACAGCCATCCACCTGATAATGACGGCATCGGCCGAGGTAGTCGGCGTCATCCCCTTGGAATTTCTCATTCGAAAAAAACAGCAGATCGTAACCGAGCACCCCCATTTGCTTCTTAAAGGAATTGAGAACTTCAACAAAAAAAGGATGGGTAAAATCGACATTCAGCTTTCCCGCAAATATGATGCCGATTAAATTGGATTTTTTGGTTGCTAATGTTTTCGCGGAGTTCGAAGGGGTGTATCCCGTCTCTTTCATAATTTCCAACACCCGTGCTTTGGTTTCCTCGGACACATCACTGTAGTTGTTGATAATCTTGGAGACGGTGGATACGGATACCCCGGCCATTTTAGCGATTGTTTTAATGTTTAACGCCATGCGAAACGCCCCTTATTCTGTTTATGATGTCACTTCATAATTTTCGTAAGTTTTCGTTAATCATGATTGCCAATGATCTGTATGTGTAAGGTTAAGGAGAGAAAGAGCCGTTCTATACGTGTTTTTTGCTCGAAATATGTGGTTTAAGAACAAGATTTTATATGATCCGATAGAGTGATAACGGAAAATATATCAATGGAGCCTACCATTGTGATCAGTATTATCCAATCCGGTTGCAACGTATACAGCACATATCCGAAACTGTTTCGTAAATTAGTGTATCTGCTTTACCTAGGTAAGTCAATGAAGAGAATAACCAGGATGCTTGTGATAGAAAGGAATTATACTGAAATATGTTCAATAATGAAATATTGCGATAAAGAGAAAAAAAGCTTTGACAAACAAAAAATTATGAGTAATAATAGGCCTTGCGAAACCGCTTTCGGTATATTTCGCTAAATTACGAAAATTTATAATGAATGTTTCGTAACATCAAGATTATACTGGGCGAGAAAAGGCGAAAATGATGAATCCGGTTTCATAATGAATTGCACTTTAATTTCAGGGGGTAAAGAAATGATTAAGAAATTATCAGCAATACTTTTGGCGGGTGCTCTGACTTTCTCGCTAGCGGCTTGCGGAAGCAGCGATTCGGCCGATAAAGGTACACCTGCGAAAGGTGATAAAAAGGTCATCAAAATTTTACACTGGAAACAAGATAACATCAATAAAGCGGTTGAAGAGATCAACAAGAAATTTGAAGAGAAATATCCCGAGTATAAAATCGAGTATACCACTACGGGTCCTGATGACGAATACAAACAGGCGCAGAGAGCGAGAATTACCGCTAATGACGTCGACGTTTTGGCTGATTTATCGGGTATGAGACTCTCCCCGCAGGAATGGACACCGGGTGCGAAAGTGCCTGATTGGCAGCAGTGGATCGATACAGGCTTGATCGCTGATTTGTCCGACCAAGCCTTCATTAAGAATTATAACGCTAACGATATCGAAAAAGCCGGAACTTATAACGATAAAGTGTATGCTATCCCAACGGGCAAGGTTGCGATGTCCGGTCTGTTCTACAATAAGGAAATCTTCGAGCAGAATGGTTTGAGCGTACCGAAAACATGGTCTGAGTTCATCAAGCTGAACGATGATCTGAAAGCCAAAGGCATTACCCCGATTGTTGTTGCAGGTAAAGACGTATGGCCATTGAAACTTCCTGTTTTCGCGCTGCAAGCAAAAATTCTGGGCGGCGGAGATCAGCAGAAATGGATTGAAGGCGTTTGGAAAGGCGAGACGGCTTACAACGATGAAGAGGCAATCGAAGTATTGGAAAAAATGAAGACGCTTCAAGACAATTACATGATTGACGGATTCATGGGGATTGATTACGCAACGGCGCCTTCCTATTTTGCCACAGGAAAAGCAGCGATGCTGGCTGATGGCTCCTGGGATGCTCCAACCGTCGCAGCAGCGAATCCGGAGCTGAAATTCGGTTACTTCCCGCTTCCGGCTACGGAAGATGCAGCCAAGAATTCCTCCTTTGTCGGCAAGTATGACGTAACCTGGTATGCTGCCGAGAAGGGACCGAACAAAGAAGGGGCTCTAAAATGGCTTGAGTTCTTCTCCGAGCCGGAAAATTACACGACCTTCGTGAAAGCTGCCGGCTTCATCCCGACACAGGATAACATTCAGACGGAGAGCGACTTTATTGACAATGAACTGACTCCATATCTCGGAGAGTTCGAATTGGCGTACGAAATCATGATGATTAACCGTCAAAATATCGGCGAGCATCTGGCTGCAGAAGGCGTTCATACGGAATTCCTGGCACCGGGCGGCCCGTACAAAACAGCAAAAGAGCTGGCTGACATTCAACAAAAAGAATGGGAAGCTGCCGCTCCAAAATAAAGCTTCTTCTATTATAAAGAGACCTATATAGAATGAACCATACTGTAGTCGGGGTCTGTGCAGCAGGCCCCGACATTTATTGAAATGGGATTTGCGAGGTGAGAGAGATGTATCCATTTGGAAAAGGATTTAACCGATTCATCCCCTTATTGCTGCTGCTGATACCGATGGCGCTTTACATCGTCTTTTATTTTGGACCATCGATCCTGACGGTCATCTATTCCTTTACCGATGTCAAGAACCTCCCGGGCAGCACGTACCAATTTGTCGGGCTGGATAATTATAAGGAATTATTTTTCTCTGGGAACTCAGGAGAGCGGTGGCGTTCCATCGTAAACACCCTGATCTTTATGTTCGTTGTTACGATCGTGCAGAACGGGGTCGCTCTGTTTATCGCCGTCATCATTAACCAGCGCCTGAAAGGCGATTACTTCTATCGTGCCGTATTCTTCCTGCCGGTGGTTCTGGGCGTAGCTGTCGTCGCTCTGATCTGGGGCATGATGTTCGATCCGTTAAACGGACCGGTCAATCGACTCTACGACGCGCTCTTCGGCTATCAGGACATGTTCTTCGGGAGCTTTACTCATGCGTTCGGCTATATTATCTTCGTCCAGATTTGGATGTACATGGGCTATTCCATGCTGATCTTTCTGACCGGGCTCCAATCGGTCCCTAAAGATTTATACGAGGCGGGGCATATTGACGGCACCAGCAAGTGGCAGTCCTTCCGTCATATTACATTCCCTTTGATCGCACCGTCCTTCACGGTGAATATGCTGTTATCCATCATTGGCGCCATGTCGACCTTTGATATCATTTTGGCGACAACGGACGGTCGCTTCAATACAAGGACGATGGCGTATGACGTGTACAAAGAGACATTCCGGGGAAGTTTGGAAATGGGCCTTCCTTCAGCGTTATCCGTTGTTCAGTTCCTGATTATTCTCCTCTTTGTTGTGGTGGCGGTCAGACAGACGCGTAAGAGAGAGGTGGAGTATTGATGCGAAATTCCAAAACCACGCAAATTCTTTCTTACGCCGTCGTAGGTTTGCTGCTGATTCTGTATGTCGTTCCGCTGCTGCTTGTATTCAATGTATCGCTCAAATCCTTCAACGAGTATCTGCTCAACCCGATCGGGATCGTTCAGAACATGGAATGGGGCAATTACACGCAAGCATGGTCTGAAGGCAATTTCGCCGGTTATTTTGCGAACAGCTTGATATATACGGTAGCGGCGACGCTGCTGACCATCATTGTGTCGTTGTTTGCGGCGTTTCCGGTAGCGCGCGGATATGTGATGTGGAGCGGCTTTATTTATATGTTCTTTTTGCTGTCCCAGTTTCTTCCGAATCCGATGGTGGCCCAGTATAAACTCATGCTGTCCTTCAAGGAGAGCGTATCGTTCTTCGGGTATGATACCAAGCTCGGTTATATCCTGCTGAAAACGACGGGAACGGGAGTTGTGTTCATGATGTTTGTCGGCTACATCAAGTCGATTAGCCGCGATTTGGATGAGGCGGCAGGCATGGATGGTTCCGGTTATATCCGTTACCTGTTCCAGATCATTCTGCCGCTGATGAAACCGGTTATCGCAACGGGCGTCATTCTGACCGCGATCGGAATTTGGAATGATTTTGTCGGTCCGATCATGTATCTCCCAAGTCCGTCCAATTATCCCATTACGTTCGGCCTGAAGGAATTCAGGGGGCAATACGGGAATAACTGGCCGCTGCTTGCATGCGGAATTACGATCGTAGCCGCACCGTTGATCATTCTGTACACGTTTATACAGAAATATCTGGTAGACGGGGCGCTGGCGGGAGCCGTCAAATCCTAAGGTATAGAGGGGAATAAATCGCGATATGAAATCAACAGGATGGAAGTTTGAGGGGAACCAGGGTGTCTTTAAGATAAGTCATCCCGAACATCATAACTATTTATATTTTCCTTTAGTGAATGAGGCCGGCATGATGTCGGCCGTCACGCCGAATCTTCACGGTGAAATGACCAGCAGTCATAATACGTTTTTCATGCCGCCCGTTTCGGTGGAGGATCTTCACAATTCCAAGTCCGCGCGTAACTTTTGGGTGCATGTTGACGGGCATGGCGCATGGTCCGTAACCGGCAATTCAGCCAAGCAGAATGCAAGCCGGTTCATGAACGAGGAAGATGAAAGCCAGTTGGAAGCCGGGTTTTTATGGCATAAGCTGACGCGGATTAATGGAGAGGCCGGACTGCAAGCGGAAGTAACGAGTTTCGTTCCGGTAACGGATGACCAGGTCGAATTAATGAAAGTGAAGCTGACCAACGTAGGCGAGCAGACGCTAAAACTAACCCCTACCGCGGCGATCCCGTTGTATGGCCGTTCGGCAGACGACCTGCGGGACCATCGCCATGTGACATCTCTTCTTCACCGGATATTTGTCCATCGTAAAGGGATCGAAGTGCAGCCTGCTCTCTCATTTGACGAGCGGGGTCACCGTATCAATCACGTATCCTACAGTGTGCTGGGTGCGGAAGCGCACGGTGCGGAGCCTATTGGTTATTTTCCGGTGCTTGAAGAATTTATTGGGGAAGGCGGTGCGCTCGATTGGCCTGAGGCGGTCATTGCCAATAAGCAAGCGGTCGCGCAAGCAGGAGATTCCTTGGCGGGATACGAGGCCATTGGAGGCCTGCGGTTTGCGGGGGTGCAGCTGCAGCCTGGTGAATCGAAGGCTTATGTTATGGCGATGGTCATTTCGGAAGGTCGCGCCGAGATTGGAAGACTTGCCGAAACGTATTTATCGGTGAGACGCTATGATGAGCTGCTTGCGCAGAATGAAGCCTATTGGAATGATAAACTGAATGCCATATCCTTCCAGACCGGTGATCAGCAGCAGGACCTGTGGATGAAATGGGTAACCTTGCAGCCGATATTGAGACGTCTTTATGGCAATTCATTCCTTCCTTATCATGACTATGGCCGTGGGGGACGTGGATGGCGTGACCTATGGCAGGACTGCCTGGCATTGATGATCATGGAACCGTCCGAGGTCCGGTATCTGCTGCTTAATAATTACGCGGGTGTACGGATTGACGGAAGCAATGCAACGATTATCGGAACGAAGCCCGGTGAGTTCATCGCTGACCGGAACAACATACCGCGGGTGTGGATGGATCACGGTGCATGGCCATTCATGACCACGCTGCTTTATATGGATCAGAGCGGGGATTTGGATTTCCTGAATCAGCCGCAGACCTATTTCCGCGATGTATTCGTGAAACGCTGCCAGGAGAAGGACATCGGATGGCTGCCTGAGCACGGGAATCAGCTCTTAACCGTGGACGGTGAGGTATATGAAGGTACGATACTGGAGCATATGCTGCTGCAGAATCTGGTTCCGTTCTTTAATGTAGGGGAGCACAATAACATCAAGCTTGAGGGGGCAGATTGGAATGATGGTCTTGATCTTGCCCCGGATCGAGGCGAGAGCGTAGCCTTTACTGCGTTCTATGCAAGCAATTTGATGCAGCTTGGCGATCTGCTGCTGGCATGGCGGGACAGCGAAGGCGTGGAGTTAATTGAAATAGCAGAGGAAATGGCCGTGCTGCTCGATTCGCTAACGGCTCCCGTCTCATACGACGATGTGCAGGAGAAGCTGGGGCTGCTTGATCAGTATTATGAGTCCGTTAAAGTCTCCGTGACCGGAAACAAACGAAAGTTTAGCGTGGCGGATGTTGTGCAGGACTTGAAACGGAAAGCCGACTGGACCATCCGGCATTTGCGCGACAAAGAATGGATGACGAGCCAAGAAGGATATTCGTGGTTTAACGGTTACTACAATAACGATGGAGAGCGCGTGGAGGGTGATCATCCCCTTGGCGTCCGGATGACGCTCACTGGTCAGGTCTTTGCTATTATGGGCGGAATAGCGGACAATGAACAGGTAGGGCAAATAACGAAGGCGGTTGATCGGTATTTAAAAGATCCGAGCATCGGCTATCGCTTGAATTCGAACTTTGGCGAGATTCAGCAAAATCTCGGGAGGGCATTCGGGTTCGCTTTCGGCCATAAAGAGAATGGAGCTATGTTCAGTCATATGAGCGTCATGTACGCTAACGCTCTCTATAAGAGAGGTTTTGTCCGAGAGGGATATGAGGTATTGCAATCGATTTACGATTTAAGCAATGACTTTAAACGCAGCCGCATGTATCCGGGTATTCCCGAGTACATCAACGAGAAGGGGAGAGGGATGTATCCCTATCTTACCGGGTCGGCAAGCTGGCTTTTGCTGACCATGCTGACCGAGGTTTTTGGAGTAAAAGGAAATCTGGGACATCTGCTCCTGGAGCCGAAGCTCAGGCCTTCGCAGTTCGGAGCTGACGGTACTGCCGTTGTTCATACGCGGTTTGCGGGTAAAGAGCTTCAAATTGTATACAGCAATCCGAAGCGGCTGGATTACGGAAGCTATACGATTCAATCGGTTACGCTGAACGGCGAGAAGGTTCAGCTGCGCAGTCAGAAGCAGGAGGCTGCCGAACTGGATCGCAGCTTGCTGTCCCCGTTATCCGATGACGAGTGTCAGCGGATTCTTGTCGAGCTTGCCTGACACACGAGCATACAATATTTCGGAAGCCCTGGCAGGCAAATCGGCCGGGGCTTCTTCATCATGAATGGAGCGATTGTTTTGGGACATCAATTAGTAAATGGACAATTGGAAGTTGATATTGCGGAAATCGGCCGTTATCAAGGCACGCGTTTTGACCGGACCGGTTTCATTACCCAGGTCAAATTGACCAAGAGCGGTCACACCTTCTGTGTGCATGAGTTTGCAGATGGGTTTAACGCTCAGGGTGGGTCCGGATTGTGCAACGAGTTTGGACTGCATGAGGGGATGGGTTATGCAGAGGCCGAAGTAGGAGGATGGTTTCCTAAATTAGGGGTGGGGCTTCTTAAACGGGTCAGCGAGGACCCGTATCATTTTCAGTATACGTATCCGGTGGAACCTTTCGATATCGATATGACTTCGGATGATGTGAGCATTTCCTATACGATTCATCCAAAGAACGTCAAGGGGTATGCGGCAAAGCTCGTTAAGAAAATCTCGATTCAGGACACGGCAATGACGATAGATTATGAGCTCTGCAATGAAGGAAGCCAGAGGATCGATACGGAGGAGTATATTCATAATTTCATAGGGATTAACGAGGAGCTGGTAGGACCAGAGTATAAGCTGAAGTTACCGGTCCCTGTCCGTTTTACGGAGGTCGAATCGGATTATACATCGGATCTGCTATCCGTTCAGGATTGCGAGATAGGCTGGAACGCCAGACCGAACAAGCCTTTTTACGGAAGAATACAAGGCTTTAACGGCAGCGAGTTTCCTTATTCATGGGAGCTAACACACACTGCCAGCAGGGCGGGAGTAAGGGAGATCAGTGATTTTCCGGTTGCGTATATGGCTCTGTGGGGGACGGGCCATGTCATCTCGCCGGAAGTGTTTATTCAACTGAGCCTGGCTCCCGGAGAAAAGAGAACCTGGAGCAGAAAGTATCAATTCTTCTGTTGGTAGCCGGACAATTTAATGTGAATAATTACACTTGAAGGTCTATGGGATTGTTGCTATGATTAGCGTTAATTAGCATTCATAGTAGAGAAAGGGTGGAGAGTCTTTTGAGCAAGAGAGCATACAATTTTAACGCAGGACCTGCTGCATTGCCGCTTGAAGTGTTGGAGCGCGCCCAGGCCGAATTCGTCAATTACGGGGATACCGGCATGTCGATCATGGAAATGTCGCATCGCGGTGCTGTGTATGAAGCCGTTCATAACGAAGCGCAGGAGCGCCTGCTGTCCCTGCTGGGGAATCCATCCGGCTATAAGGTGTTGTTCATCCAGGGCGGTGCAAGCACACAATTTGCGATGATTCCGATGAACTTCCTGGGACAAGACCAGGTTGCGAACTATGTAATGACGGGAAGCTGGTCTGACAAGGCGATTAAGGAAGCCAAGCTGATCGGCGAAACTCATGTGGCTGCCTCTTCCGAGGAGAGCAAGTACATGGCTCTGCCTAGCCTTAAGGACATCCAGCTGTCGGATCGTGCAGCTTATCTCCATCTTACGTCCAATGAAACGATTGAAGGTACGCAGTTTAAGGAATTCCCGGATACCGGCTCGGTGCCGCTTATCTGTGATATGTCGAGCGATATTCTCAGCCGTCCGTTCGATTTGAACCAATTCGCCATGGTTTATGCGGGTGCCCAGAAGAACCTGGGGCCGTCCGGCGTTGCGGTTGTGATCGTTAGAGAGGATATGATTACAGATTCTCCTAAACATCTGCCAACTATGCTCCGTTACAATACGTATTTGAAAAATAACTCGCTGTACAATACGCCGCCGTCATTCGGCATCTATATGATCAACGAAGTGCTGAAGTGGATTGAGGAGAAGGGCGGCCTGCAAGGCGTTCAAGAGATGAACCGCAAGAAAGCCGCACTCATCTACGATGCCATCGATCACAGCGAAGGCTTCTACCGCGGCTGCGTGAATGCAGAGGTCCGTTCCGATATGAACATTACCTTCCGTCTTGCCTCCGAGGAGCTGGAGAAGGAATTCGTGAAGGCTTCGGAGCAAGCGGGCTTTGTCGGCCTGAAGGGTCATCGCAGCGTCGGCGGTTTGCGGGCTTCGGTCTATAACGCCGTTCCGTACGAGAGCGCTCAGGCGCTCGTAGAATTCATGCAGCAGTTTAAGAACAGTCATAGCTAATATTATATAAGGATTACACCACGATAACCTTCCGCCGTTCGGCGGAAGGTTATTTCTGGATATCCCGGGAAATCGGGAAGGAATCGGTTATAATAAAAATAAAACAGAAGAAAAGGTGGACTTATCAACATGGCATTACACATCGTACTAGTCGAACCGGAAATTCCAGCCAATACGGGCAATATCGCCAGAACTTGCGCCGCAACGGGCACACATCTGCACCTGGTCCGTCCGCTCGGCTTTAATACAGATGACAAAACCTTGAAACGGGCCGGGCTGGATTACTGGTATGCCGTACATATTGAATATCATGATTCCTTTGAGGAGCTGCAGGCACTTTATCCGGAAGGACGCTATTTCTACGCCACGACGAAGGCGACCAAGCGTTATATGGACATCGATTATCAAGACGGGGATTTTTTGGTGTTTGGCAAAGAAACCAAGGGATTGCCGCCGGAGCTGCTAGCCGCGAATCGTGAGCATTGTATTCGCATGCCGATGACCGATAAGGTGCGTTCTTTGAATTTATCCAACTCCGCAGCGATTATGGTATATGAGGCATTGCGTCAATTGGATTTCCCGGGTATGGAATAAGTTTTGCAAAACTTTGAGTTTTTTGGGGAATATCATCCAGTATACCTAGTTGATATTGAAAAAAACTAAGAAATTCTTAATTTCCAGCAGGATTCGACAACTTTTTATCGAACTATTATACTAGGCCCTTGTTATCAGTTCTGAACTGTGGTGTCAGAAATCACTTGTTGAAAATGAAAGAGGTGTACAATCGTTATGAAACCTGCTGGTGTTGTTCGTAAAGTGGATCAGCTGGGAAGAATCGTTCTGCCTAAGTCTCTACGCAAGAGATATCAAATGAACGAGGGGGATCCCGTAGAAATTCTTGTACAGGGGGACCATATCATATTGGAGCGCTATCGTCCGAAATGCGTCTTCTGTGGTTCTATGGACGGAGTAAGCGAGTTTAAAGAACGCTATATCTGTTCACAATGCATGTCCGAAATGCAGCAGCTTCCGAAACATGCCTAGGACCTTAAATGAATCACCTTTTGCGCATCGCTAATGAGCGGTGCCTTTTTTGTCCCTCAAAAAAATAAAACTCCCCCGATATACGAGGGAGACGCCTTACAGGCCTTTGGTTTTATCATCATTGTATGCCGCGGTCCAAATGCCAACCATGTAAAGGGCGAATACGAGCATGACGATCCAAAATGTTAATGAGAACGACATTCTTGCCACCTCCTGCTAAGCTAACCTTATTATAACCACCTTGAGCCAAAAAATAAACGAGAATATGAGGGCCGATTCTATCATTTGAAAAATAAGAAGTGCGTAGGTACCGGACGCAGACTTCCGTCCGATGGTTTGTTCACGATGCGGCCGTTTAGGATTAGGGATGCGGACCCGCCGCCATCCAGATTATAAGCATCGATCACGCCCAGCTTTTTAAGCTTGTTTTGCAGCTCTTGCAGCGTGGCTCCCGATTTGCCCTTCTCATCATATCCTTCGGTAACCAGGATGAGCAGCTGATCGTCTTTGTAGTTGCCGATGACGGTACGCGGTGCCCGGCCGGGGGTCGTTCTCCATTTCTCGGGAATTGTCGTTTTGCTGCCGTTTTGGAGCAGCACGGGGACAAAGGTAGCACCGAACATGGGATCGAGCCGGTCAAGCTCGCTCTGGCTGTAGAACTTGCCGCCGATCAGCTTGCCGGATTTGCTCATGCCGACAAAGGCAAGATCCTTAAAGCTCGGTTGAAACCCCGAGACGTATTTGCCATCATAATAGGTCGTGCTCAGCGGATGTCTGCCCCCGTTCCCGTCAGCGTATCCACCGGCATTAATCCCCGCGACCGCACCATGCCGGCTTACGGCACGCATGGTGGTTTCGACGGACCCGGGTCTGCCGCTTTCGCTGCCAAGCGACATCTTCATCGCGGAGGGATCCTTCAGTTTGACCTTCATCGCATAGCCGTGATAGGTGCCCGGATTGATCTTGTACAACTCGATTCGAATCCGGTCACTGTTGACCGTTTCAATAGGGACACCCAATTTGGTTGTGATCCGTCGATTATAGATTTGCTCCGGGCGCACGGCTTGCGATTCCGCTGTTTGCAGAATGGTTCCCACTGTGGCGGTCGTTTGCCGATAGAGCTTGGCCGTTTTTTCAATGGAGGATATCGTCTGTTCCGCAGAGACGGCGGCTTGATCCAAATCCTGTTTGATCACGGCTGATTGTTCCGATATGCTGCCGGATGGTATGTATTCGGCGGTGTCGTGCGACAGACGCGGCGGTTCCGTGATTAACCACATACACAGCAGCATTCCGATAAAAGGTGCAATGGCCAGCATAAACGTACGGTTTAACTGCTTGGGACGGATATACTTCAGTTTTCTCACTTCAGCAGCTCCATCTTGCGTTCCAGATCTTTCAGCTGTTTCTCAACTTGGCTTAGTTGACTGTACAGCTTGTTGCTGTTGTCTGTTTTGCCGCTAGCCTGATCCTTGGTAAAGGTCAGCAGCTCATTAAACGACTGAACCTTGCTCTGCATTTCGTCCATTTCCTGAACCAGCTCGTTAAACCTTTGGTCGTACTCTGCTTTGAATGACGCCATTTCCTGGCGCGTATCCTGCTGCAGCTGCACCACAACTTGCTCCTTCAAGTGATTGCTATATAGGTAGGCTGCGGTGGTACCCAGCCCGATGAGAACAATCCAAAATACCCAGAACCATTTGGTGGATGGCCCCTTTTGCTGCACTTCCTCACGGGATTTATAGGGGGTATTGTGTTCCTGGTCCAACATTGGCATTTCATCACCCCTCAAAAACTATCAATTTTTCCAAATTTCATTCTAACATGTCAGAATTACTTTCGCAAAGACGAACCAATAGCACTTGTTTTTATGAAAAATAGATTGCCTAGAAAGATAGAGTGGGATACAATCTGTATAGATTTGATTATCAAATAGGATACATATAAGACATTCGCCATGCATACCGTCAAAGGCCCTGCGCCTATAGGATTAATTAACCTAATTTCTATACGTATAACGGCTCTAAATTGCGTCTATCCATATCTGCAAACAACGAAGATTCGCAATACCGGATATGTAGGAAATTGACGGCGCTTACTTAATAGAGACACTAGAGATTCAAGTTTGTTGATACAGGAGGTCTATTAGAAAATGAATCAGGTTTGGCGGGTAATTATCGTCGGCAGTCAACCTACAAGCATGCTGGGAACAAAATTGATTTTGGAAGAGCAGCAGGATCTGCTCGTTGAGGGAATGACATCCTCGGATTCAGAAGGGCTTCGAATGGTCGGGGATTTGCTTCCTGACTTGGTACTATTGGATTATCATTTGTCGGAACATACCTCGGAAGCCGTATTGGAGCAGATGAAGCAGCTGTCCCCGAAGACCCATGTCGTCATTATGACTGACAATGATGGCCTTCCTTTGCTGCAATCCTTGATCAGCCGAGGGGCAAGCGGCCTATTGTCCAAGCAGGCATCCACATTTCAGCTCATACATATGATTACCGGACTCCGGGAAGGCGTTGCCTCACTGCCGCTCGACTGGGTAAGGCAAGGCATCTGGCCGTTAACGGCCTCTGCAATGAACGAGGGCGGACTCCAGCTCTCCGAGACGGAGGCTTTTATAATGGAACGGATTGTCCAGGGCATTACATACGACAAAATCGCCATGGAAATTCAGGTGAGCCGCCGCTCGATTGACAATTACCTTCGTAAAATCTACGTGAAGCTCGGGGTATCCACCCGTGCACAGGCGATCGAGAAGTATGCGCTGTATACCCGTCAAGGCAGACAAATATATGCCTAATGCAGGATTAAGGTATAATATATACATATCAGGAATACCTTTTAGAGGTTGTTAAGAGGCTCCTGAATACAAAACCGAGGTTTTGATAACGGTTAGAGGAGGGACTTCCATGCAGTATTCCTTTGCTTCCCGTGCACAGACCCTTTTGTCATCCCCGCTGCGCGATATCAGGGAACTTGCGAAGCGGGATTCTTTTATTTCCTTGGCAGAAGAGCTGCCGGCCGAAGAGTTATTTCCTTTGCATTCACTGGCAGAAGCGGCGACCTCGGTGCTCTCCGAGGACCCGCTCGCCTTGCAGTACGGTGAGGCTGAAGGTTATGGACCGCTGCGCGAGTGGCTGAGCGAGGACTTTTCCCGCCGTAAAGGCCTGAGCATCCAGCCGCAGCATATTCTGCTGACTACAGGGACGCAGCAGGCCATCGATTTGCTGGTCAGGGTGTATGTGGACCCGGGCGATCCGGTGCTGGTGGAGAACCCCACCTCACCGGGACTGCTCCAGGTGCTGCGTCTCCAAGGTGCCGTCATCGTGCCTGTGGAGGGAGATCAAGATGGGATGCTGCCAGAGCACCTGGAGGCCATGATCCGGCAGCACAAGCCGAAGCTGCTTATGGCTGCGCCCAATTTTACCAATCCGACAGGCGTGATGTGGAGCTTGGAGCGGCGTCAGCAGGTGCTGGAACTGTGTATCTCGCATGGACTTCTTATCGTGGAGGATGATTCTTACGGCGATCTTTATTTTGCGGACGCCAAGAATCCGAAGCCCCGAATTCCTTCCATCTTCTCACTAGAGGAGCCGCAGGGAGGACATGTTCTGTATGTGGGCTCGTTCAGTAAAACGGTAGCGCCGGCGCTGCGTACGGGATGGGCTGCCGGGAACCGGCGCTTGATTGAGATGATGACGGCCGTGAAGCAGATGGCCGACTGGCAATCCAGCATGCTGAACCAGCGGATGCTGCACCATCTGCTGGAATCGAAGCATTTCAAGCTGGAGGACCATATCGGCATGCTCAATCGGGAATACGCAACGAGGCTCAAGCTGATGGTGGAGCTGCTGAAACGCAGCGCGTGGAAGGATTCGAAGTATGCGGTGCCTCCCGGGGGGATGTTTCTCTGGGTACAGCTGCCTCCGGGCTTGAATGGGGATGCGCTCCTAAGAGCCGCTCTATTAAAAGGAGCCGCTTTCCTGCCAGGCTCGATGTGCTCGGCGGCAGATCGTACCCGTGAGTGTATCCGGCTGAATTTTACGCATCCGGGGCGGGATGAGCTGCTGCTCGGCATGAATCTCATCAGCGAAGCCGTGATGGAGTTTACAGCCCGGAATTAGACATGGAAGGTTTCTTTATGCGAATCGTGTATAACATAGCAAAGCTGCTGATTGAGCCTGATTTCAGGTTCGGAATAGAATCAGCAGCTTTTTTTCATGGGCGAATATGTACTTGTTCGGAGTTCTGCCTGCAGAATCTATGATTTCAATACGGAAGCATAGTCTGCCAGAGCCTGTACGCCGGCCGGTGTCAGCACGTAGCGACCGCGGCTCACCCGACGGAACCAGCCATAGTAATTGCGCTGCAGAATGTCAGCCGCCGATCCCACGCCGCTTCGATCCCGCACGGCCGCGGGAGAAATACCGGACAGCACCGATGGGGCATGCCCTTCTTGGAGCTCATGCCCCTCCTGTAGTTCGCGCGAGCTTCGCTGCTCTACTTCGGCCGCACTCATGGCAGCAGCAACGCGCAGCGTCTTCTCGCGATAAGCGGTAACCAGCTTGGCTCTCGTCACCCCGCCCGTGTTGTAATCGCCGCTGCGCTCCCGAAATTCATACAGCAGGCGTTCCTTGCGCCTGATGGCGGTGCGGCCCTTCTGCACGGCGATCTCCGGCTCGCAGAGCACCTCGACGAAGGGCGCTTTGGTTTTGTAGAAGGTGACCGTAATGAGTCCTAGTCCCAAACGTCCGCAGAGCCCCGTCAGCTCCGCCCAGCGCTGATTGACGGCTCCTTTCTTCGCCCGGCTCTTTTCGACGGCAAGGTAAACGTAGGGGGTCAGCTTTAACCGCTCGATGCCCTGGAGCAGAAGGGCCAGATTGAAGGTTTTTTTCAGCTCCACGATCAGTGGTTCATCGGCGCCCTCTTTCATGCCGACAAGATCACAATTGCGTACTTCACCCTTCACTTCATAACCGTTTAGTTCAAAAAAGGCCTTCAGGGGAGCGTACAGTTCGGCTTCATGCTTTATCGCCATGATGACTCTCCTTTATTCGAAAGATGCTTTAATGTCAAGTTAATGTAATTTCAGTATAGCATGGGGACGGCTCGCATGGCGTACCCGAGTGTAGAATGGACCGGTGGTTAGATAAAATTGCATGCGCATGACTTCGAAAATAAGGTCAACTATTCCAAGCAAGTCGCATAGGTATGTAATACACTTTTTCGAAAATGGAATGTTTTCTAATGACGCTGTGGAATGGAAGCCAATCCCCATAAACAGACTCATAGGAGGTAGCGAAATGGATATTTTCGAACGCATAGCATCGTATCGGGCAGAAGGCGACCGTTTGGCGTGGAGCGGCACATTCAGGGAATATATTGAAATACTTAAGAAGGATCCCTCTCCAGCCATGACGGCACATGCCCGTGTATATGACATGATCGAATCCTACGGTTTCGAAGAGAGCGGGGGCCAGAAAAAATATAAGTTTTTTGAACAGGAAATCTTCGGTCTCGACCGAGCTGTTGAGAAACTCGTTGAAGAATATTTCCATTCCGCGGCCCGCAGGCTGGATGTGCGCAAACGCATACTGCTGCTTATGGGGCCTGTCAGCGGCGGAAAATCCACGCTGGTCACGCTGCTGAAGCGCGGCCTGGAGAAGCACTCCCGTACCGATCGGGGAGCCATATACGCGATCTCCGGCTGCCCAATGCAGGAAGAGCCGCTGCATCTTATTCCGCTGGAGCTCAGACCGGAAATCGAGAAGGAGCTTGGCGTCCGAATCGAGGGCAATTTGTGCCCGGCCTGCCAGCTTCGCCTTAAGACCGAATACGGCGGAGATATCGAACAAGTCGAAGTCGAGCGGGTATTAATCTCCGAGGAGAACCGCGTCGGCATCGGTACATTCAGTCCGTCCGATCCCAAGTCGCAGGACATTGCCGATTTAACCGGCAGCATCGATTTCTCCACCATTACGGAATACGGCTCGGAATCGGATCCGCGGGCCTATCGCTTTGACGGTGAGTTAAACAAGGCCAACCGCGGTTTGATGGAATTCCAGGAGATGCTGAAATGCGACGAAAAATTTCTGTGGAATTTGCTCTCCCTGACCCAGGAGGGGAATTTTAAAGCCGGCCGGTTTGCACTGATTAGCGCGGATGAGCTGATCGTGGCTCACACCAACGAATCCGAGTACAAAGCATTTATCGCCAATAAGAAAAACGAGGCGCTGCAATCCCGGATGATTGTCATGCCGATTCCGTATAATCTACGAGTCAGCGACGAGGAGAAAATCTACTCGAAGCTGATCGGCCAAAGCGATATGAAGCATATCCATATCGCGCCGCACGCGCTTCGTTCTGCCGCGATATTCTCCGTCTTGACTCGTCTGAAGGAAACGAAGAAGCAGGGCATGGATCTGATCAAGAAGATGCGCATGTACGACGGTGTGGAAGTCGAAGGGTATAAAGAAGCGGACCTGAAGGAGATGCAGAATGAATATCTGGAAGAAGGCATGTCCGGGATTGATCCGCGGTATGTCATTAACCGGATATCCAGTGCTTTGATTAAGCAGGATCTTCAATGCATTAACGCGCTGGATATGCTGCGGGCGATCAAGGATGGGCTGGATCAGCATGCCTCGATTGCCAAGGAGGAGCGGGAGCGCTATCTGAATTTTATTGCCGCCGCACGCAAGGAGTATGATGATCTGGCGAAGAAGGAAGTCCAGAAGGCCTTTGTGTATTCCTTCGAGGAGTCTGCCAAGACGCTGTTCGAGAACTATTTGGATAACATCGAAGCATTCTGCAACTGGACGAAAATCCGCGATCCGTTAACCGATGAGGAGATGGATCCGGACGAAAGACTGATGCGTTCGATCGAGGAGCAGATCGGCGTCTCGGAAAACGCGAAGAAGGCTTTCCGGGAGGAGATCATGATTCGCATCTCGGCTTATTCCCGAAAGGGCAAAAAGTTCGAATATCACAATCATGAGCGCCTGCGCGAGGCGATTGAGAAGAAGCTGTTCACCGACCTGAAGGATATCGTCAAGATTACAACCTCGACGAAAACGCCGGATGCCGTGCAGTTAAAACGGATCAACGAGGTGAGCTCCAGACTGATCGAGGAGCATGGGTACTGCCCGGTATGCGCGAACGAGCTGCTGCGTTATGTGGGCAGTCTGTTGAACCGGTAATATCGGATAGAATAACGGAATGCCGTGAGAAACCACCTGTGAAGTTAGGGTGGTTTCTCATGCTTTGGGATGAAATGGCCCGGTTGGGTGGTGTAAATATACACACAATTAGGACTTTAGCATTATGTCTGCATGGTAAATATAGTCTATAATGGACCCTAAGTACTTGAACCTGTGATATGGATCACGCTATTTAGGAGTGGAGTTATCGAAATGATTGATGTTTCCCCGAAAAGACGCCAACAGTTGGAGTATATCGGATTGGATGAACAAGGGCTGGAGCTGCTGGCCAATCATCGCGACGTGTTTGCGAAGGTGGTTGAAGAGGTCGTTAACCGGTTTTACGCGCAGATCGGGACGCAGCCGCAGCTGATGCAGATTATCGAGCGCACCTCGACCGTGGAACGGCTTAAGGAGACCCAGCGGGTATATTGGATGTCCCTTGCGGCAGGAAGAGTGGATGAAACTTATATTGCCGAACGGATTAAGATCGGACAAGTTCACTCCAGAATCGGCCTGAAAACGGATTATTACCTTGGAAGCTACATGGTTTATCTGGATATCGCCACTGATTTACTGAAGCAAATCGTACCGGATCAGTGGATTCAAGTGGTGCATGCGCTGAGCAAGATGTTTAATTTGGATTCCCAGCTCGTTCTAGAAGCTTACGAAATGAAAGAGAAAGAGAAAATCAACAATTTGGTATCGGATCAACAAAGAATGTTGGAAGCGATTACAAACGCAGTTCAAGAATTGACGGCCATGATCGTGGAGCTGGATCAAAGCGCGGCGATAATGGCTGACAATGCGATCAAAACAGCGGAAGCACAGGAAAAAGCGCATACGCTGACTTCCGAGCTGGGCGAAGAAATTCTGCATATTGAGCAGATGGGAAGCTTGATCAGGGAAATCTCGGATCAGAGCCACTTGCTCGGTCTGAATGCGGCGATTGAGGCTGCTCATGCCGGAGAATTAGGCAGAGGCTTCGAGGTGGTTGCCGGGGAAGTTCGAAAGCTGGCCACCCATTCCAAGAAGGCGATGGACGAGATTCAGGACAAGGTCAGCGGCATTATCCGCAAGCTGGGGCTTGTGGAGCAAGAATCAGAGAAAACATCCTTGAACGCACGAAATCAGGCGGCAAGCTCGCAGGAATTGGCTGCTTTTGTGAAAATGATGGAAAAGCTGGCCGATGATTTGGAATCACTTCAGCATGAATATGATGTTCAGAAGCATGATGTCCAAGAGGGAGCCATATCCCAGAAGGTAAGTGTATAACAGGGATCCAAGAAGCGAACAGATTAAGGATATCCCTAAACAACAGCAGCACCCGCGCATGGAGGAATCCCCCAACGCGGGTGCTGCTGCTTTATGCCGCCATAATGGCCTTCAAGGGCTGCGTTGTTAAATAAATCGCCGATGAAGCTTCTTGCCGTCGTAGGAGAACAGGATCGGTTTGCCCTCGATCATGCTGTGCAGATGCACGGGTTTGCCCCAGAGGCGGTAAACATAAGGGATGGTACGCTCCATATATTTCAGGTCAAGCTCAATGCCCTCATACAGATGCTTGATCATCAGCTCACCGGAGCGAAGATGATCGCCATCGGTTACCACGAGAAACGGCGAGCCGCCATTTACGCGGGAGACGACCAGCTGGTCGCGGATATTTTCCCACGCCTTGTCGGTGATTTTCCACTCCGGTCCTTTTTTCTCGAAGACATAGAGGTCCAGGTCCTCCACGAGTTCCTTCGTTAAATAATTGCGCAGGAAGGAAATATCGGAGTCGTATTCGCGTACATCAAACATCTTCTCCCGATCCCAGCGGCGTTCGATATCCTCAAAGATCTTCAGCCCAAGGTAGTAAGGGTTCAGGCTGTGGCGCGACGGCTGCACGACCGAGGCGTTGAGCTTGGCGAATTCCACCGTTTCCTCGCTGGTCAGGTCCATCTCCCGCAGAATGCGCTGATGCCAGTACGAAGCCCAGCCCTCATTCATGATTTTGGTTTCCATCTGCGGCCAGAAGTACAGCATTTCCTCGCGCAGCATACTCATAATGTCCCGCTGCCAATCCTCCAGAATATCGGAGTGCTCCTGAATGAACCACATGATGTCTTTCTCCGGCTCGGGCGGGAAGCGTTTGGGTGCTGCCGGTGTTTTATCGGCTTTGTCTTCGCCGTCTTCATCCATATCCCACAAATCATCGTACCGGCCAGGAGGCTTCTGCCGTTTGGCTTCCTCCTTACGCTCCAGCACCCGCCGTGCATTGTACCGTTGCTTATCGAGTTTATCCGGTCTTATGATATGCGGATCCACATGCTCTTGAATCGCCAGCACAGCGTCGATAAACTGCTCCACCGCCTCCGTACCGTGCTCAATCTCATAACGGGAGATGCGCTCGGCAGTAGCCGACATGCTCTCAACCATATTACGGTTGGAGACGGAGAAGCGGGCGTTGTTTTTAAAGAAATCGCAGTGTGCAAGGACATGGGCCACAATGAGTTTATTTTGAATCAGGGAGTTGCCGTCCAGAAGAAACGCATAACATGGATTGGAGTTGATCACGAGCTCGTAGATTTTGCTAAGGCCGAAGTCGTACTGCATCTTCATTTTATTGAAGGTTTTTCCGAAGCTCCAGTGGCTGAACCGGGTAGGCATGCCGTATGCGCCGAAGGTATATATGATGTCTGCCGGGCAGATCTCATATCGCATAGGGTAAAAATCAAGGCCAAAGCCTGTAGCGATCTCGGTAATCTCCGCAATGGAACGTTCCAGTTCCGCGATCTCGTCTTGGTGCACGAGAATCCCCCCTTCGTTATTAAAAACATGGTTCTTATCATTTATATGGAATCTTGCTGCAGATATGCGGGCTGGAAAGGGAATCCATGAACGGATGATGGATAAACGTACAGGCTTTGGGTCAAAAAAAGAGCTGTTCTCGTTCCTCAGACGCAGCGAGCTGCCAGACCATGTAACGATGCCCCTCGGAAAGCTTTGCGTTATAATGGGATTAATCCAGCGGTTTGGCAGACTTCTCCATTTATTAACCGATGGATAATAAGATGAGGTCAGGGAGGCAAATGAATGATCGAATTTCCTAAACCCGATGTGGAGCAATTTTTTCAAACTTATGGCATTCGTACCTTCGGAATCAGCGCAGACGAGTCACGGCTCGTGTTCAGCAGCAGCCTGAACGGAAAGTTCAATTTATGGGCCATGGAGTTAGAAGGGGAGACGTCCTACCCTTATCCGCTTACATACAATGACCAGATCGCAAGCTTTATCAAGCTGGACCCGGAAGGGCGACATATCCTAACGGCATTTGACCGTGACGGGAATGAGAACTATCAGTTTCATGCGCTGCCTTGGAATGGTGGCGAACCGATGCCTTTGTTCGAAGGGGCGGATGCGGATGACAAACATTATTTCGTGCATCTGTCGGAGGATGGCAAGCGATTGTATTACGTCACGTCGAAGGGGAATCCGTCCTTCCTGAATTCGCGCGTATATCATCTGGACACCAAGGAGGATCATTTGCTGCATGAAGGCGAGGTGACGTCGACCGAAATGTGTGCCGTGAGCCCCGACGAGAAAACCATCGCATATACGAAAATGTATGCCAACACCTACTATGTCAGTTACGTGAAGCGTGAAGGCGGCGAGCCGCTCTGCTTGACGCCTTCCCCTGATCAGGTTCACATCTCGGGTGATGTGCTGTTTGCCAGCAATGACCAGGTCATTTTCGCAACGGATTACGAATCGGAATTTTCATATGTAGCCACTTACGACATTCCTCAGCAGAAGCTTGAACCGCTGTGCCGTTTCGACCGGGAGAGCATCCAGCTCTTGCGCTACCATAAGGATTCACGGACTCTCTATATCGTCACGGAAAAAGGGGTGGAGGATCGACTGTATGCCTATTCGCTCGACAGCGGCGCATTAACCGCCATTCCTCTTCCATCGGATATCGTGGAGCAGCTGAACGTGACAAAGTCCGGCAATCTGTACCTGCTTGCCCGCGGCGCCGTGAAGCCGCTTAACATTTACCGTTACGCCGGCGGCGCATGGAGTTTGATCACGAAGAACGTATTGACAGGATTAACCGACGAGGACATGGTGACGCCGGAGGTTGTGACGTATCCTTCTTTTGACGGCATGGAGATCGAAGCGCTCCTGTTCCGAGCCAAAGACCATGTGGCGAACGGTTATACGGTTTTTTGGCCGCATGGCGGCCCGCAAGCCTCGGAACGCAAGCAGTTCCGTTCCATGTTCCAGTATATTCTGGCCAAAGGGTATCACATCTTCTGTCCGAACTTCCGGGGAAGCACGGGTTACGGCAGCTCCTTCGTGAAATTGGTGGAGCAGGATTGGGGCGAGGGACCGCGCAAGGACTGCTTGGCAGGCATGGATTGGCTGTTTGAGCAAGGCATTTCAAGCCGTGAGAAGCTCTTCGTGATGGGCGGAAGCTACGGCGGGTATATGACTCTGCTGCTGGCAGGACGTAATCCGGAGTATTTCAAAGCGGCCATTGATATCGTCGGGGTCAGCAACCTGTTTACCTTCTACAACTCGGTACCCGAGCACTGGAAGCCGATTATGGAGCGCTGGATAGGCGATCCGGAACGGGATAAAGAACGCTTTATCAAGGATTCGCCGATTACGTACCTGGATGATATGGTGAACCCGATGCTGATCATCCAAGGGGCTAACGATCCGCGTGTCGTCAAAGAGGAATCTGACCAAATCGTCGAAGCCTTGAGGGCGAAAGGCCGTGATGTGGAGTATCTCGTGTTCGATGACGAGGGGCATGGCATTACGAAGAAGGCCAACGAAAAAATCGCTTATGCGCGGATGGTCGAATTCCTGAAGCGCAATCAGTAAGAAGCCGTATGAAAAAAGAGGCGTACCCAAGGTCCATTCGGACTCTGAGGTGCGCCTCTTCCCTTTAGTTATCTATAGTCTCGCTCGGATTCCAGAGCTTGATTCCATCGTCCTCCAGGATGCCTAAGGTCACATCCGAAATGTTCGGATCCTGGGTCAGCAGGGCGTTGATTCTCATTTTGGAATGGCCGGCCTCGGCCAGGGTCATCCCTTTCTTCAGTTCAATGTAGGCCTCCACATGATAGTTGCGGCCTTCCTGCAGGATGCGAAGACGATTGATGTCGCGGACATCCGGATCGCCGAGTATGATCTGGGAGATCTTCTCTTCTACTTCATTCGGAGCGGCGACGCCGATTAAGCCGACCATATTGTCATATCCGACCTTAAAGGCTACGCCCACCATCAGACAGCCGATCAGGATCGTGGCGATTCCGTCCAGGATGAGGAAATTGAAGAAATGCGCGAACACAATGGCGATCAGCGCGAAGAGGGCGCCAAGCGTAGCCACGATGTCTTCATAGAACACAAGCCGTGTAGGCGGGGCAGCGCGGCCGGCATTTTTGAAAGCGGCGGGCAGCAGGGCAAATCCGGATGCTTGAACACGGGTTTCCTTCATAATCTCTTTCATAGCTTTCATCAGGATAGAGCCATCAATGATAACGGCAATGGCCAGCACAATGAAATTAAGCCAGAAATTCGTGGCTTCTTCCGGATGCTTTAACAGCTTGAAGCCTTTCAGTATCGTTTCGTAGGCCATGATGGTGACCACGATCACCGCGACCATGCAGACCAGATTAATGACCCTGCCGAATCCGGTGGGGAACTTCTTGGTCGGCTTTCGCTCGGCCAGCACGCTGCCTACGAATACAAACCCCTGGTTTACGGCATCGGCCACCGAGTGCATGGCGGATGCAAACATCGTACCGCTGCCGCTAACGGACGCCGCTATCCCTTTGATTATGGCCAATCCCGTGTTGCCCAGTGCTGCAATGGCGGATGAGGTGTTTCCTTTCTTAATAAGCTGCCATGTGTTCTTCAATCCGAACCCTCCGTCTATTTTGTCGATTTCGATTTAAATCCGAAGTATATATTATCATATCATGCCAAATTAAGGGTATCCCCAATCCTCACGTGAAACATGATGTCATACATATTACTTAACATGTTTTTTGTTACATTAATCATGATTTACTCATATCTTCATTTCTTACCCAATACATTAAGAATATAGTGGAAAATAAAGGGATGTATGTAGTGAACAGGGTTGGTAAGTGGTCTTTAGGAGGATGTGGCGAATCGAGTTACCGCTGGATGACAAAGCGTAAACTGCCTTGCAGCAAAGTGAAAAAACATAAGGAGGAAATGTTATGAAAGCGTTAACAAGTCCGGAGGCAGCGAAAGGCAAGGCGAATGAGGAATGGGGCCTGATTATATGCTCCAGATGTGATGAAATGGTGGACACGATTCCAACCGACGGAGTGAAGATCATTTATGGATATTGCGGAAAAGGGGAATGCAAAGGCACAGACCCTCAAAATTAATGGATGATCGTTAGCGGAATGTAAACAAAGCATGCTTTTTTGGGAGAAATCTTCCAGAAAGCATGCTTTTTTATGGATTTATAACCTTTTTTGATGGGTATTAAAAAAATGATTGATACCTAATTATGCATTTTTTAGACGAAAATATGTTGCATATATATTATATATGACGTATTATATCGGCAAGTAGAGGAAATGCACGCAGGAGGGATCACTATCGAACTGACGACAAGGCAGCAGGATATCGTCGATATCGTAAAAAAACATGCACCCATTACAGGAGATCAGATTGCGGAGATGCTGAATGTCAGCCGAGCCACCCTTCGTACCGATTTATCCAAACTGGTGGTTCTGGATTATATTGATGCCAAGCCAAAGGTCGGGTACTTTCTGGGAAAGCGGGGAACGCGCGACCGGGAGGAGAAGTTCCGCCTTCTCAAAATGAAGGTAGGCGATCTGCACGGTGTTCCGGTTATAGTGCGTGAGACCACGACGATTCATGAAGCCGTTGTATCCTTGTTTCTGGAGAACGTGGGGAATCTGATCGTTACCGATGCCGATGGTCATCTGGCCGGGATTGTGTCCCGCAAGGATCTGCTTAAGGTAACGCTTGGCAACCCGACGGCATCCTCCATGCCGGTAAGCCTGATCATGACCCGCCGGGCTAACGTGACAACCGTGCAGCCGGAAGATACGGTGCTGGATGCCGCCCGGAAAATCATCAACCATCAAATCGATAGCCTGCCGGTTGTCGTTCCGTCCGCTACGGGGAATCCGGGGGAACACTGGAAGGTTGTCGGTCGGATCACAAAAACGAATATTATCAAAATGCTGCTCGACATGGTAGCCGAGGAATAATGGGAGGAATCGGATGAATCAGGCATTAACTCATTTCATAGCAATCTGTTCGGACTCCATCGGGGAGACGGCTGAAGCAGTTGTGCAAGCTACCCTGCGCCAATTCGAGCTTCCGAATACAGAGATTAAACGTTATATGAACGTTCGCGACGAGGATGAATTGACCGAATTGATGGAAGAGGTGGCGCGGCGCGGAGGCTTTGTAGCCTACACGCTTGTGCAGCCGGAGCTTCGCGAGGTCATACGGGAGGAAGCCGTGCGGCTCAACATTCGTACGGTGGATATTATGGGGCCGATGATGCAGGCCTTTGCCGATACGTTCAACGACTATCCCAAACGGCTGCCGGGGCTGCTGCATCGCCTGGACGACAGCTATTTCCGGAGGGTCGACGCGATGGAATTCGCTGTCCAATATGACGATGGCAAGGACGTTAGCGCTATTTTGAAGGCGGACATCATATTGCTGGGCGTATCTCGAATCTCCAAGACGCCGCTATCGATGTTTCTCGCTCATAAAGGCTACAAAACGGTCAATTTCCCGATCGTGCCGGAGATGTCGCCGCCGTCGCAGCTCAGAGAAGTCACGAACGGGACGATCATCGGGCTTACGATCGAGCCGGAGCATCTTCTCAAAATCCGCAGCGAGCGCTTAAAGGTCATGGGACTGCCGCATCAGGTGCAGTATGCAGCCCTTGAGCGGATACAAGAGGAACTGGATTATGCCCTGTCGCTGTATGCGGAGCTTGGATGCCCCGTCATTGATGTTACCGATAAGGCGATTGAGGAATCCGCAGGACTGATTATGAATTATCTGAAATAAGGTGCATCGGTAAGGAAAAAAGCTGAAGGAGGGATTCATTCATGGAGAGTTCATTAGCATTGGAGCTTGTAAGAGTGACGGAGGAAGCGGCGCTGCAATCCGCCCGGTGGACAGGAAGAGGGGACAAGAACAGTGCTGATGAAGCCGCGACGGTTGCCATGCGCAAGCATTTTGATTCCGCAGCGATGGATGGTGTCGTTGTTATAGGGGAAGGCGAGATGGATGAAGCGCCCATGCTGTATATTGGAGAGCGCGTAGGGAACCGCAAAGGTCCGAAGATGGACGTGGCGGTAGATCCGCTCGAAGGAACGGAAACGGTGGCCAGCGGGCTGAACAACGCGTTATCCGTAATCGCCGCAGCTCCCCGAGGCACCCTTCTACATGCGCCCGATATCTATATGCATAAGCTCGCGGTTGGACCCGAGCTTGCGGGCAAGCTGAGTTTGAATGATCCGATTGAGGTCACCCTTCGAAAAGCATCGGAGATCTTATCCAAGCCGCTGTCGGAGATGACGGTATCCATTCTCGATCGCGAACGACACAGCGCGATGATCAAGGCTTTGCGAGAGTCCGGGGTAAGAATCAAGCTGCTGAGCCATGGGGATGTCATGGGAGCAATCGAGACCTGCACGGACAGCGAGGTCGATCTCTATGTGGGCTCAGGAGGAGCTCCGGAAGGCGTTCTCGCTGCCGCTGCTTTGAAATGCCTGGGCGGGGAAATCCAGGGACGGCTCATACCGGAGACACCGGAGGATTTCATCAGATGCCAGGACATGGGGTTGAAGCATCCCGAGCAGCTGCTGACGATGGAGGATATGGTAGGCGGCGAAGGCGTATTATTCGTGGCTACGGGCGTGACGGCTGGCGATTTCCTGCGCGGCGTGAAGTTTATGCCGGGTGAGCGGGCCGAAACGCATTCCGTCATGATGTATTCCGGCACTAGAACCGTCCGGTATATCCGGAGCGTTCATCATCTGTTTCAAAGCAGTGAGACTTTAGCTGCCGCTGCATCTTCTTAATGCATAAGCAGGGTATCCATAATATAAAGGCACTCCAAAGGTTAGCTAACCTTCGGAGTGCCTTTATGCGTTGTTAACGGATTGGCGCTGCCGGATGCTTAACCGTGTCTCTTCCGTCCGAGCATCAGCCAAGCTCCGCCAAGCACAAGCAGCACAGCGATGACAGGCTGCACGACGGACAGATAATTCAGTACCGGTCCGATTGAGAATACCACGAAGAACAGCAGCGACAATACGGTCAGAATGTTAATCGGGATGAGCAGCCACTTGTTACGCGATCCGAACCAGTAGAACTCGAACAGCCCTGCCGCAACGGCCAGGATAAAGCCGGGCCACATGGAACCCCACGAGTCAAACAAGGAAGCGATTTGGCTGACAATACCGGCTGTGAGCAGAATGCCGCCCGGTATCAACAGTCCGATACCCTGTCGTCCAACCAACGAGAAGTACATCCAGTGAAAAAACAGACCTAACGGGATCACGAACAACGTAGGCCAGAATGTGGCGAAGATGGAACCGGCGCCAACTGTTCCGCCTTGGTTTAAGAGCAAGTATGCGCCGAGCAGGATGAGCAGCGGTGCCAAGATTGTACGTTTCGTCATACAAACTTCGTTCCTTTCCTTTTGTAGATTGATTAATCCAAGAATACCATGCAATGAATGGGGATGTCCTCGGTCCTGCGGGGAATGTTTCACCTAGACTTTAGTCTAGGATGGCATGTTTAGCCAATAGGCAGGCCGTTTAATAAGGTGCTAAGCGGCTGTTAGGCAAGCCTGAATAAAGAAAAAACAGTCCTGCAGCAAAAGGGTTTCATAGCAGGGCTGTCTTTTCCCATTGAAGGATATTATGAAGGCTTCTTGGTATACATGAGTCCAACGGTTTGAGGACCGCAGTGGCTGCATATGACGCAGCCCGCCGTAGAAATGCTAACCTGCCGTGCGCCTGTTTTCTCCTGCAGTTGCTTTTGCAGGAAGCGGGCTTCCTCCTCGGCCATGGTATGTACAACAACGATCAGATCATTGTCCATCTTATTCACTTGAGCCAGCGCATTCTGGATCATCTGATCCAGTGCCTTCTCTTTTTTGCCGCGTACCTTGTAAGCGGGGATCATACCGCCGTCCACGACTTTGATAACCGGACGGATTTTCAGCAGGCTGCCGATGATGTTTTGCATGCCCGAACAGCGTCCGCCTTTATACAAGTAATCCAGCGTATCGACAACGAATTCGCACTCCACTTCATTTACGGTGCGGCTTAATAACTCCACAATTTGCGGTATGGATGAACCTTCATTGGCTGCATGAACAGCCTTCATAACAAGCAGGCCGATACCGGAGGAAAGATTGCGTGAATCAAACACGGTAACCCGGCCCTCGGGCAGCTCACCTGCGGCGATCAACGCATTTTGGTAGGTGGAAGAAAGCTCTGATGAAATGCTTAGGAACAGGATATCCTCGCCTTGCTCAATGGATGGCGTGAAGGCCGAAATAAAGTCGGACGGAGAAGGTGCCGCTGTTTTGGGCAGGCTGCCGATCTGGTCAACTTTGGCGTATAGCTGTTCCGGCGTGATGTCGACTCCGTCGCGCAAAGATTGTTCTCCGAATACGACGTAGAGCGGAACGATGCCGATATTATATTCTTCTATCCATGAAGGTGGTAAGTCGCAAGTACTGTCAGCAAAAATTCTAATTTTACCAGACATGAACATCTCCCTTTATCAACTAATTGAATCTTGTACTACTAGAATACCTTGTTTGATGAGAAAAGGGAATGCTCTTGTCGTTTTGGGTCGAGAGCTGAGCATACTCCAAAAAAGGCTGTAATTGTGCAACATATTCCATAAGTTTCCCGTTAATTCTAATGGAGGTGGTTTTATGGCTAAGCATAAGCATTTGAGCAAAATGATCGCATTAACGACCGCTGCAATGCTGCTGATGGCAATAACGGCATGTGGAGGTGAAAACCCAACTTCTCAGCCGCCGGCTAATCCGAATCCCATAGCGGATGATGTCAAGGAACCGGCTGAACCCGTCGAAGAGCCGAAGATCGAGATCAAGCAGGGTACCGGTACCTATGTAGGTCAAATCGATAACAATTCCATTGAAATTGAAACAGCAGACGGTCCTACCGCGTTCCGGCTGGACGAAGGTATGGAGCAAGTCATATCCAAACTACAGGGAGATGAATCCGTCTCGTATGAGTATTGGGAGCAGCCCATTGAGGGTGAAGAAGAATTGAAACAGCTGATTCTCACCAAGCTGACGGTGGAAGAGGAAGGCGGGGGCAAGGGTTCGGAGACCGCGCAGCTGCCTGCAACCAAAGAGTTTGAGCTTGAGCTGGAGGGCATGAAAGAGACCAAAACAGCTAAACTGGCAGAGGGCGACGGCTACGCGCTGTATATTTTTGATATCTTTTCCTTTGATGCAAAGACCAATAAGCTGACCATGAATGTGGATCAAGATTATTATGTTGAGATTACGAAGCTGCCTTCGGATTATAACGAGGATGAACTCAGGCTGGAAGCGAAGAAGGAGCTTGCCGATGCCGGTAAGGTTCGTGAAGCTGGCGACAATGAGAAGCATAAGGTCATGGAGGGTGCATCCTTGTATATGATAGGCGAAGGTGAGAGCCTGACCAAGATGTACATTGTGGATGAGATTGACGGACAGGGATATATCTTCCGCGTCAATAACCCTCACCGCGAACCTTCCGAAGGATTTGCTACGCATGCTTTTACATCCTTGAGCTCGATTATGAATCAATAATACTCGCAAAAACAGCCTCTGCTGTTTGGCCATAAGGCTGAGCAGCGAGGCTGTTTTGTTATTCATATCGGATGGATGCATTCATTATTGCTTGGAGGTCTCCAAATATTGCTTAATAAAGCGCAGTGCATTTGCGTCACGTTCCGTGCCTTCACGAATGCCCGCAAACATTTCTTTCTTAAGGACAGGCAGTTGTTCGCCGAGCGGGCTGCCCATAATATCCACGGCATACACATGCTCCGAACCGTCTTCCTCATTTTTCCCCTTTACCAGCATCTCCGGCGTGAGCAGTTCCTTCAGCTCGCCTTCAACCTCGGCTTCGAGGGGGCGCACCATCCCTTGATTGCCAACCCAATCAAAGGCGGTCTGATCCATAATGTACAGGTCCGGGCGCTCGGTGGACAGTACAAGCAGTGCCTTTTGCAGCATGGCTGCATCCTGCGGATTGTTGGAATCCAGAGGCGGTACATAGTTAATGTTAACGGTTACGCGTTTCCAATCGGGGAATTGCGCCAGAATCGCATCCTCGATTGGTTTGAGGTCCTGTCCACCATCCTGATTCATATAAGATCCGAGGAACATGACTTCCAGATCAACCGGGGGCAGATTGGCCAACCGTTCTTTTTCGGCCTGATGGTTGAAAATACTGATCACGATATAAATGAGGACGCCGACTAGAGCAATACCGCCGAGCACATGAAATTTATAATAACGGAAGAAATGATCGGTTTTCTCCGCTGTCCCGGCAAACCTTTTGTATTTGCCGTACCGTTTCTGATCCATCTCTTCCAAAGCTTTACGGTTCTCTTCTTCAAGGATGAATTTATAGGCTTTGGTGATGTCGGCAAACTCGTCTTCGATCTCCTCCGCCCGGTCCGGCTCCCGCCTTTGATGTGAGCGGGTTTGGCGCATGAGCAGCGTGTACCGGTCGTCTAGCTGTTCCTTGGTTGCATCCTCCGGCAGACCCATTCGCTCATAGGCTTCTTTCAATTGGTCCATTCATGTCACCTCTTCTATACTGTGAGAGTTTCCTATTTACCAGTATATAGTGTAGAGGCGGCAGGTTACAAACGTTTATGTGATGTTTCGACACTAGTTGTCTTGATAATGGGTAAACTGTCAGGAATAAGGAAGAAACGCGAAAATGGATATCATGGGATATGGTAAATGATTCATTGTCTCCCTGAATGATTGTGAATGTTTTTGAAAGTTTTAGATTGTTTTTTGGTATGTTTATGTTACTATATGCTTTGAGGGGGGATTCACATTATGCTGACGGAAGAAAGATACCGAATCATATTAGAGCGCTTGCAAGAACGTGGCGTCGTGAAGCTGCAGGAATTGGTTGAACTCCTTGAAGCTTCGGAATCAACGGTACGGCGTGATTTGATCGACCTTGAAGAACGTCAATTATTAAAGCGCATTCATGGCGGAGCCGCGTTGCCGAGCCCAAAGATACAGGAACCTGGAATTGAGGAAAAAACGTTCAAAAACATTCAACAGAAAAATACCGTTGCCCGGTTAGCGGCAGCCCAGGTGGAGGATGGAGAAAGCATCTACCTCGATGCGGGAACGACCACGCTGGCGATGATACCGTTCATCGACGCGAAGGACGTTACGGTGGTAACGAACGGTTTATCCCATATCGAAGCGCTGGTAAGCAAACGAATCAAAAGTTATCTACTGGGCGGCATGATGAAAATTCATACCAAAGCCGTCATCGGAAGCATAGCGCTTCAAAATATGGACAACTTCCGCTTTGACCGCTGCTTTCTCGGCACGAACGGTGTGGATGTAGAGATGGGCTACACCACGCCCGATCCGGAAGAAGCCTTGATCAAGCGGCGAGCCCACCAGCTGTCCGCCTCCAGTTATGTCCTTGCGGATTCAAGCAAAATAGGAGAGGTTTCCTTTGCCAAATTACTGGATCTGAACGAAGCGACGCTGATTACGGAGTCCTTATCGGAATCCTGGAAGAAGGCTATTTCACAGAAAACCAAAATAATTGAGGGATCATGATGATATATACGGTAACACTGAATCCTTCCATCGATTTCATCGTGGAAGTTGAACATATCGAGCTCGGCGGTTTGAACAGAATGACCCGGGACTTGAAATTTCCGGGAGGCAAAGGAATTAATGTATCGCGGGTGTTGAACCAGCTTGGAGCTGATAATACGGCCATTGGTTTCCTGGGCGGATTCACCGGTCGTTATATAGACGAGATGCTGGGCAAGGAAGGAATCCGCACCGATTTCGTGAATATCGCGGACGATACCCGCATCAACGTCAAACTTAAGCATGGCGACGAGACCGAGATTAACGGCCTGGGTCCTATCATCCGCGAGGAAGAAACGAAAGAACTGCTTCATAAGTTGTCACAGCTTCAAGCAGGGGACATCGTTGTGCTGTCCGGCAGCGTCCCGCCTTCGCTGGGACCTGATTTTTATGGCCTTCTTATCGAAACGTGCCGGAAGTGCGGTGCCGAATTCGTGATGGACACCACTGGAGAGGCGCTGATGAAGGCATTGGCCTGGAAGCCGCTCCTCGTAAAGCCGAATCATCACGAACTGGCCGAATTATTCGGCGTTGTTATCGATTCAAGCGAGAAGCTTGTAGAGTACGGCCGAAAGCTGCTCGAGGAAGGAGCGCAGCATGTTCTTATCTCCATGGCCGGCGAAGGGGCGCTGTTCATCACGGCCGATCGGGTATATCACGCGAGCGTACCGTCAGGTACAGTCCGTAATTCCGTCGGGGCCGGTGATTCGATGATTGCCGGATTCGTCGGTACGCTAGCGATGGGCAAGGATCCGATCGAGGCATTCCGGACAGGGGTCGCCTCGGGTAGCGCGACGGCGTTCTCGGACGATTTGGCTGTGCGGGAAACGATTGATCGACTTCTTCCGCAGGTTAGGATCACGGAGTGGTAAGCCGCTTTACATCGATTACGCGGTTATGATGCGGCCGGCTATGGCGTGGCAGTCATCACGAGGATATCAAGGGAGTGTGAACCAGCATGAAAATTACGGATTTAATGATACAAGAAACGATGATCATGGACCTGAAGGCGGTCACGAAGGAGGCAGCCATTGATGAACTGATCGCAAGCCTGGCTGCAAGCGGGCGGATCAACGATCCGGTCTTGTTCAAAGAGATGATTCTGAAGCGTGAAGCCGAATCCAGTACGGGAATCGGAGGCGGCATCGCGATGCCGCACGCGAAGACGGAAGCGGTTAATGAACCGACCGTCGTGTTTGCCAAGAGCAGTCAGGGCGTGGATTTCGAAGCGCTGGACGGAGAGGCGGCGTATGTGTTTTTTATGATCGCAGCTCCGGAAGGAGCCGGAAATACCCATCTCCGTACGCTTGCCGCACTATCGCGGCTGTTGATCGATACCGAATTTATCGCACAATTGATGAATACGAAGACGCCCGGGGAAGTAACGGCGTTATTTGATTCGAAACAGGCAGTGGAAGAAGCTGCCAAGGCGGAGAAGGAAGCGGCCAAGAGAAGGGAAGCGGCAAAAAAGGAATCGGAGAAGGCTCCGGAATCCGATGTCACTTCCGAATCTGACCCCAAGAAGGTTGCTGACGGAACCTCGGATGCTTTTGTTGTTGCCGTAACGGCGTGTCCGACCGGTATTGCCCATACGTTTATGGCTGAAGATGCCCTGAAGAAGAAAGCTCAGGAAATGGGCGTCGAGATCCGGGTGGAGACCAATGGCTCGGAGGGTGCGCAGAACGTGTTGACGGAAGAGGAAATCCGCAGGGCGGCAGGCGTCATCATTACCGCCGACAAAAACGTGGAAATGGCTCGCTTTAACGGGAAGCCTGTGCTCCAGCGACCGGTCAGCGACGGTATCCGTAAATCGGAGGAGCTGATTCGCAAAGCGATGAGCGGCGATGCCCCCATCTACCGGAGCGAAGGCGGCGGTGAGTCGCAGGCGAAGGACGCGGAGAAGGGCAGCATAGGCACGAAAGTGTATAAGGACCTGATGAATGGTATTTCGCATATGCTGCCATTCGTCGTGGGAGGCGGTATTCTTCTGGCTATCTCCTTCCTGATCGAGCAGCTTGCAGGTGACAATCATCCCCTCTTCCAGCTGCTGCAGACGATTGGCGGGGGAGACGGCGCCTTCCACTTCCTCATACCGGTTCTGGCAGGATTCATTGCGCTCAGCATAGGTGATCGTCCGGCATTGATGCCCGGTATGGTCGGAGGGCTAATGGCCCTGAATTCTAATTCAGGATTTCTTGGAGGGCTAGCGGCAGGTTTCTTGGCGGGTTATGTGGTGATCCTGCTGCGCAAAGTCTTTGCTGGTCTGCCCAAAGCGCTTGACGGCTTAAAGCCGATCCTGTTGTACCCGGTTGTCGGCCTCCTTGTCACCGGAACGATCATGTTCTATCTGTTTGATCCGTTCTTCAGCTGGATCAATCTCGGCCTGATTGATATTCTGAACAATCTGGGTACTGGAAACGCGGTGATTCTCGGTCTTATTCTGGGCGGAATGATGTCGATTGACATGGGTGGACCCTTCAATAAAGCGGCATATGCATTTGCGATCGGCGTCTTTACATCCAGCGGCAATACGAACGGAGCCATGATGGCCGCGGTTATGGCCGGCGGTATGGTTCCTCCGCTTGCTATTGCGCTGGCGACGACGTTTTTCAAGCATAAGTTTACGGAGCAGGAACGAAAGTCCGGCGTGACCAACTACGTGATGGGACTTTCCTTCATTACGGAGGGCGCGATCCCGTTCGCCGCTGCCGATCCGCTGCGCGTGCTGACATCTTGTATCCTCGGCTCGGCGGTTGCCGGCGGGTTGACGCAGCTGTGGAGCATCAACGTCCCTGCTCCTCACGGGGGGATATTTGTTGCGGCTCTGGCCAACCATGCACTTCTGTTCTTGCTGGCCGTCCTGATTGGCGCGGTGATATCAGGCCTGCTGCTTGGTCTGTGGAAGAAGCCTCTTGAGCGTAAATAGATTCATACAGATGAGACAATACGAGTTTGGAGTGGGCATTTCTGCTTACTTCGGACTCGTTTTTTTCATAGTCGGTTGGATCATTTCTGCAGTTGACCGCATGTTATAATCTAGTCATGATCGAAAATGGAAGGAGAGAGAATAGAGATGATGGAACAGAACAGCAAGGGTCGAGGTCCCGAGGAGCTTATCGAAGAAATCAACCGGACGTCCACAGCCGAAGGAATGGCGGCGGTATGGTTTCTGGGACAGGAGAGCGTTGTCCTTAAGGGCGGGGAGGTTGTCATCTATATCGATCCTTATATGTCCGATGATCTGGAACGCAAAGCGGGATTCAAGCGCGCATTTCCTGCACCGCTGACCCCGGAGCATATCACGAATGCGAACGTGGTGCTGATCACCCATGAGCATGACGATCATATGGATCTGGGTACGATTGCGGTCATAGCCAAACAGAATCCGGAGACAGTTTTTGTCGCACCGGCTTGCTGCCATGAAGCGATGAGAGAGGCCGGTGTCGCGCCGGAGCGTTTGTACGCGGCGATGTGCGATGAATGGCAGCAGTTTGAGGGCTTCCGACTGATGGCGATTCCGGCTGCCCATGAAACTTTGGATGAGCATGAACAGTTCGGGCACCGATATGTCGGATATTTGGTGGATATCCAGGGCGTGTTGATCTACCATGCGGGAGATACCGTCGTTTACCCTGGTTTGGTTGAAAGGTTACAAGCGTATGCGATTGATATCGGGATGGTGCCGATCAACGGGGGAGATGCCTTCCGCCGGAAAGACGGAATCGTTGGAAATATGGGCTTTCGGGAGGCAGCAGAGCTTGCCGCAGCATCGGGATTCGATCTGACCATTCCCATGCACTATGATATTTTCCCTTGGAATGGAGAGAAGCCGGGGTATTTTGTGGATTATTGTTATGAGAACTATCCCTATATGAAGACCAAGGTGATGGCACGGACCGAGCGTTTGATTTATGTAAAAGATTAATAGCGAAAGGTATCCGAATCGAGCTCGGTGGAATTTTTTTCAAATGCGGGACAGCAAGTCCGCAATTTTTCGAAATGACAAGCATATAAATGAGACATGCCCTTATAAATGGAGATGGGGAAATGGTGTCATTTCGAAAACATGTCATTATCGTGATCGGCAGTTTTCTGATCGCGATGGGGACCAATTTTTTTCTTGTCCCGCATAAAGTTTTGGATGGTGGAGTTATCGGCATCGCTCTGATAGCTAACTATGTGTTTGATCTACATATCGGATTCGTCATCATTTTGTGCAGCATTCCCATGTTTATCGCAGCCTGGATATTAAATCGCGAAATTTTTTACAATAGTCTGTCAGGCATGCTGATATCTTCATTTATCATCGATTTGCTTTCACCGCTGCAACCGGATTTTTTGCGATTTTTTGCCCCGAATGTCATCCTGAGCGCGCCCCTGGGCGGGGCTTTGATCGGAGCCGGACTTGGGTTTATGCTAAGAAACAATGCAAGCACGGGCGGAACGGATCTGTTGGCGCATTTTCTGGCTAAATATTTGCCGTTAAATGTAGGCGTCATTATTTTGCTGATGGATGCCGTGATCATTGGTTTCGGAGGTATCCTGCTGTCGGGAAGCACCTTCATGTATTCTGTTCTGACGATCGTAGCGGGCGGCTTTACGACAGGAATGTTCACTCAGAAGCGTTGGTTCAAAAAGAGACGGACTAAATAAACAGACAAGCCTATCAAGTTGACTCTTGATAGGCTTGTCTGTTTATGAAAATCACGATATTTGCATTTTTTATCTTTGCGATTGAGCTTCCTTAAAGGCGTTGATATAAGCCCGTGCCTTTTCTGTAATCAGATTGAAGTCACCGCTCTTCAATGCGTCCTTGGTCAGATCCGATCCGATCCCGACCGCAAACGCGCCGGCCTTGATCCATTCATGCAGATTGTCCAGATTTACGCCTCCGGTTGGCATGATGTTAGCCTGCGGGAGCGGACCCTTCAGAGATGGAATGACGGATGGAGAGTACAGATTGCCCGGGAAGAGCTTGATGACATCGACGCCAAGCTCAAGAGCGGCAACGATATCATGAACGGTTACGGCGCCCGGCATAACCGGGATGCGGTAACGATTGCTGAGCATAATGGTATCGCGGTCGAAGCCCGGTGAGACTACAAACTCAGCACCGGCAAGAATGGTGATTCGAGCTGTTTCAGCATCGAGAACCGTGCCTGCGCCAATGATGGCATAGTTATCCGCTTGCGGGTCTTTAGAGGAGTACATTTTGGCCAGCGTCGTAATGGCTTCGGTAGCGAACGGTACGGTCATGGTTACTTCGATAACCTTGATACCGCCTTCAATCGCACGTTTGGCAATCTCGACAACCTCTTCGGGGGAATCTCCGCGAAGGACAGCGACGACACCCGCATGATGAATTTGTTCGATCAGTCTTAGCTTTTTCATGTTACACACTCCTTCTCGTCTATAAATGGATTAGAAAGATGGCTCGTTTAAAGAACAGGAGTTAACGCTCGATATGAGCAGCATTTCCGCGCCGCTGTTGTACCTCTTCCCAGGTCGGAAGTGCTTCCCAATCACCGGGCGCTTGGATCACCAGCGAACCGGTTAAGCCGCCCAGCGAGAGAGCCTCTTCGGGTGTCCAGCCCTTGGCGATACCGGCAAGGAAACCGGCACAGAATCCGTCGCCTGCTCCCACGGTGTCCACCACTTGGTCCACCTGTTCAAAGGGAAGGGAGTAGGTGTGGCTCTTGTGGACAATGACATTGCTCCCATTGAAACTTTTGATAACGGACATTCCGGGAAGCTGTCGCAGACGATCCAGTATCACCTGCTCGTCCTCTGTTTCGAACAGCAGCTTGCATTCATCATAGCCCGGAAGAAAATAATCACAGGCTTCCGCAAGCTCCAGCAATACAGGGCGAGCTTCCTCGATATTCCATAGCTTGAGCCTGAGGTTAGGGTCAAAGCTGATCAGGACGCCACGCGCTTTGCATATGGAAATGACATGCCGTATCGTCTCCAGGCAGCTGCTGCTTAGAGCTGCGGTGATGCCTGTAAAATGAAGGATGCGGGCATTGGCTATGTATTCGGAGTCTACATGGTCCGGCATCATGTGGCTGGCGGCGGAGCCTTTGCGGTAGTAATAGACGGAGGATTGACCGCGAACGTTCTGGCGCAGCATAAGGCCGGTCGGTGCAGCATCCGTTTGTCTGGCGGCGGAAATGTCGACACCTTCTCCTCGAAGCGTTTTCAAAATACCGGTTCCGATCGGATCGTTACCGAGTTGACCGAACCATCCGCTGCTGCAGCCAAGCCGGGAAAGTCCGATGGCGAGATTGCTTTCGGCACCGCCGAAGGATTGTGCCATGCTTCCTCCTTGTCCTATGCCCCGTGTACCTTCCGGATATAATAATCCCATCGATTCACCGAACGTGATGACATCGATAGGACGCGTTTCATTCTTCATCGAATCTACCCCCTTGAATTCAGTCGCCGTTATTAACACTTTACCCTGATGGGGAGGATAACTCAATAATAAATAACACAATATAAAGTACCTCCTATCAGGGGAAGATAGGAGGTAGGCATGGGCTTACATGTGATGGAGCAAACTAAAAACAAATGTTTAGAAACCTTTATACTGAGGCTCTTCTTGTTCAAGCTGCTGAACCCGCTGGGCCACTTGATCCACGACTTGCTGTGTTTGTTGTGCTGCGGCCGTGAACAAATCCTTGGCATTTTGATCTTGCGTGGACAGTGCAAATTGCTCAAGGCTGGCCTGAGCACTTTTTAAGGATGAGAGACATGTTTTAACATCGGAAGCTACGGTCATTGGTTTTTATCACTCCTTTCATGCGTAATAATGTACGCATTTTGCACAAGAACATGCATGGAGTCGGTTCAGGGAAATAATGGAGTGATTTCTAAAGGGATATTTGACAATAATCTATAGAGTGATTATTTAGTCAAGACATGAAATGAGGAGGCTTTATTGTGGCCGAGTGGTTGGAAATTGTACTTAGAACCTTATGTGCTGTGGTCGTGTTGTTTCTGATGACGAAACTGCTGGGCAAGCGGCAAATTACGCAGCTATCTTTTTTTGAATATTTAACGGGGATTACGATCGGCAGCTTGGCCGCCTACATCTCCCTGGATCTTGATGCGAACTGGTATTTGGGATTAGTAGCGCTGGGCGTATGGGTAGCCTGTTCATTACTTATTGAATTCCTGACAATCAAGAGCAAGAAGGCCAGGGACTTTATCGATTTTAAGTCGACCGTGCTCATTAAAGACGGCAAGATATTGGAAGATAATTTAAAGAAAGAAAAACTGTCTTCCGATGAGTTAATGCAGCAGCTGCGGAAAAAAGACGTGTTTCAGATCGCTGACGTGGAATTTGCCATTATGGAGTCCAGCGGGGAAATTAATGTTCTGCTGACGCGTGAGAATCTGCCTTTAACTCCTAAAGATCTTGGTGTCCAGGTAGCGCCGGAAAAGCCCGGACAGGTTGTCGTCATGGATGGTGAAGTCATGGATGAACCGCTGCGCGTCGCAGGCTTCAATCATGGATGGCTGGTGGAAGAACTGGACAAGCAGGGCGCTAAGATCAAGGATGTATTTCTCGCACAGGTAGACACTTATGGACAACTAACCGTCGATTTGTATGATGATCAGATTCAGGTTCCCCAAAATGAGGAGCGGAAACTGCTCTATGCCAATTTGAAAAAATGTCAGGCGGATCTGGAGTTATTCAGCCTCAGTACAAAGAGTAAGAAGGCAAAAAAAATGTATGAAGAAAGCTCCAAACAGATCGAGAAGATTATAGCCGAGGTAAAGCCAATCCTAAATACTTAATTCGGGAGCCACCGAGTCATAATTCCGTAAAAATCGGAATAGGATATTTTTGTGTATTACAAAAGGAGCCGGTTGCCGCCGACTCCCCGCACAGCAGATCATTACCTGCAAGGTGGATATTTGCTTGCTACCAGACGTAAGAAATAGATTCATCTGTACAAGGGACGGGTCTATTTCTTATTATGGAAGGCAAGGATCGAGACGACCAGAGTGGCGAACGATATCATTAAAGCCAAAGCTTCATTCACGCCCATGCCTATCACCTCCTGCTGCCACCCTTGCCAGCTGGTCTACTGTACTATATAATATGCCAATTGCTTACAATAAAAGAACCTTTTTGTAGGAAGCGCTTACGTAATAATTTCATCATTATGCACAGAGATTTTCAAATTTTCTATTTTTCCAAGTTCTCATATCGTAAGGCTGTTGCACTTTTGATCCTTAATGAAGGACCTTTCGGGCTTTTAGGTCATCGCAACTTTCCTCAGAACTTTTCAGTTGAATTAAAAAGAGTATCCTAATGCTGGTATTATCCCCTCATGGTAGACAGTGAAAAAAGAGGACATGTTACAATGAACTCAAATACTGGATACCGGAGGGGATTTTTGTTATGTCAGCGAAGAAAGGCCAAACCTTTAATCGATATACCTTTAATCGATATAGCGAAGAAACGAAGAAAGAAGCCG
>NZ_JBNDYG010000047.1:0-42933 GCF_049893405.1 Paenibacillus sp. Dod16 | reverse complement strand
ATATGTTACCATATCATTGTTATCGTGTTAAGCAATCAATAATGCTCATAAAGAAAAGGTCCTCAAATTAGTATAAAGCCTTGATAAATCAAGGTTTATGCTAATTATTAATGCACACAACAAAATATGCTCAAAATTTTATAGATACTTTTAGATCTCTGCACCGAAGTCTGTAGACGGGCCAGGAAGAAGAAGTTAATGGGGAATGTCGTTTCATTAGGGATCTCGGGAGCTGACTTTGATTTCCGGACAGGATTCCATCGTCAAGTAAAGATGCCAGATCCGTCTAACATTACGGTAGATGTATATGAGTTCGCAAAAAAATTGTTCCATGAAAACTGGGATGGGCTGCCTGTGAGAAGGGTTAGTGTCTCACTGTCGAATTTATGTAACGACGATACGTACCAGCTTTCCTTATTTGATAACAATGAACAAAAACGTGCGGTGGATAAGGTAATGGATGAGATTAAGGATCGTTTTGGTGATATTGCCATACTGAGAGCCAGCTCACTAACTACTGCCGGCCAGGCAGTAGACAGAGCTGCTAAAATCGGAGGTCATTCTAAATGAGTAAGAAACTTTCTGGTAATGGGTTGTGGGAATCGACGCGTATGATGTTACCGCAACATAAAGAGCAAATCCTGGAGCATGACCGAAGATACAATAAACGAGTAAAACCCTTATTACATGAAGACGAATGGGAGTTAATTATACAAAATATTAGTTTATCGCATAGCTACACTGAAGATGTAGAGATCGAGATATTCGGTGAATATGGGAACAAAATTATAAGTGGGGTTGTCACGTCAGTTAGTCAATATGCCAAGAAGCTCAAGATCGAATGTGATGACGGTTATGAATGGGTAGACTTCGACGAGTTGATTTCTGTAAGATTGATTCACGAGGTGTTAAGAGATGAGGTTAACTGACGAAGATCTTGCTTTAGTGAAGAATTATCTCAAACTACCTGTAGTAATGGATGTGCTGCAAAACAATATGGATAAGATTGAAACCTCGGATCTAAAAATGAAAGCCTTATTCGCAGCTCACCTCAGATCTTTGTCAGATAAAGTAAATAGAGAGCTATACGATGTGAGACAGGAAATGAGGAAGCGGGGTTTGAAAGTTTATGAAGAACATCGATCGGTTAAAGGGATATCTGCGAAATATCTGTGTAGAGGGTATAACCACGAAATGAACTTACTATGGGCGTTAGTAAAAAGTGAGACGGAAACCAAGATAGCAGATCTTCTAGGAGTGGATATCGAACAGATTGAGTTTAAGTAAACGACAAGCATTTCTATAGTTATAATTCAGGTAAAGGCATATCGCAACTAGTAGTTGGATATACTTATATAAAACCGTTTGGTATAAAACTGCTGAAGAAAGTGGCTTTAGAGTATATTAACTCTATGGCCTTTTCTTTTGCACGCACAGCAATCGTGAAGAAACTATTGAGGGATTACGACCTGATAGGTAAGAAGAGTCCGTACCGAGCTTTTGCTTTGACTAAAGGCTATAAACAGAGCCTGTTCTGGGTATTGTATAAAGAGAGGACTGGAGGGATCTAAATGTGTGGAAGATTTACCCTTACAAGTGACTTATCTGAAATAGTCGATACTTTTGATGTGAGCAGCGTTAAGTATGAATACAAAGCTCGTTACAACATAGCGCCTTCTCAAACAATCGCTGCTATAAATGGGAGTAGCGGAAAAAGGGTATTGGAAGGATATAGATGGGGGCTTGTTCCATTTTGGGCTAAAGATATTAAGATCGGTTATAAGATGATCAATGCTCGTGCTGAGACTATCCAATCAAAGCCGGCCTTTAGGCATCTGATCACCAGGAATCGTCTGATTATTTTAAGTGACGGTTTCTTCGAGTGGAAACGAGAAGGCAAGGATAAAAAACAACCCTATCGATTTCAGATCAAATCAAAGGGCGTATATGGCTTTGCTGGTCTGTACGATGAGTGGAAGCATCCAGACGGAGAGATACTACGCAGCTGCACCATTATTACCACGAAACCAAATGATTTGGTGGCAAATGTTCATGATAGGATGCCGGTTATATTGGATAACAAGGCTGTAGATGTTTGGCTTGATCCGGAGGTTACAGATAAAGATAAGCTTCAGGAGCTGTTATCTCCTTTCCCTGCAGATAACATGCTATCCTATCCAGTTTCCGCTGCAGTAGGAAATGTTAAAAATACGGGCTCCGAATTAATCGATGAGATCCCGCTAAACTCAAAATAAGACCCACTTTCACGTGAAAGCGTGGGAGCAGGTCTTTTTTTTAGTCTGAATACCGAACTCATACGATCAAATAAAATACCCGAGTTAAGAGATACGATTGCCGGCGTCACCATCCAGATCTGCAGCTGCCGATCAGCTAAATGCAAATTTTACAAACGAGCGTTCGCTGACAGACTTTTGTCCGGTTTGAGGTGTTATTATGAGACTGAAACCAAATAGGGAGGGAGTTCATAGTGTCAGAAAAATGCTTAACTTTAGGTCCGGAAGTCTTGTATTACAGGGACTGTGTAAATTATTCCGAAAACACGGTACAAAAGGTTCTAGAGTTTGTAAAGCTGAAATCTGGCCAGTATGGGTCACCATGTCATGTGAACTGTATAAATGATTGCGATCACTGTGGTCATGGGGTGTATAACACGAAACAAGATTACAATGAACATTGGTGTGATTATTGGACTATAAGCATACTGGCAGACGAAACCGATGAAGATGGTTTTGAAATGTACGACTTGGACTGGGAAAGAATTATGGGGGCCGCCTCTAGTTATGCTGATAACGAAATCCGGATTTACCGATGTCATAACTGTAAAACATGGTTAGTTGACCCTGACTGACAAACTAAATTAAGACAATGCAAATCAAGCATTTATAGAGAGGCCGAAATGGCCACTCTTTTTTTGTCCTAAAATAAAAAGTAATATTAATAATTATGTTAAAATGGTATTAATAGGGAGTTTCGATTATAAGTGGGTGGTGGGGTGAATAATGAAAAACACAGGCATTCGCCGGCCAGTTGATGAGCTCGGACGAATAGTATTGCCAATTGAATTACGCCGTGCTCTTGGCCTAGACGAAGGAGACACTGTAGAGTATTTTTATGATGATGAGAAAGAACGCATTATACTGCGTAAATACCGCATTCAGGAGTGTTCATTTTGCCGATCGATGGAAGAGCTGACGTTCTATCGAGATAGCTTTATTTGTAACCAGTGTATATCAGAAATTCGCCCTCAAGAAGTTCTAGAAGTAGCAGTCGCATTAGAAGATTTGGAACCCAATGAAAATCAAACGATGCGCCGTAAGGGAAGAAAACGAAAAGTTTCTAATGAAGATCTGATCCGAGTGATGAAATCCTATCCTAATGTTTCACAAAAGATATGGGCTGAGATGTTAGAAATTTCACAGGGGCGAGTAAGTCAAATGATTAGTTCATTAAAGAAATCAGATTTTAAATTCGATGTGCTTGAAAGCGCGATCGCTTTGGAGATCGATGAAGAAGATCTGGATGAAAAAAAGAGTAGAGGAAATAGATCTGAAGCATTAAGCCGCTTGGAAGAGACTATTCGTGTCTTTCCTCATGCATCTCAAAGAGCATGGGCTGAGAAGCTTGGTTTTTCCCAAGGGTATGTGAGTATATTGTTACGTGATTTGATAAAACAAAAGCTGTTGAAAAATCACTAGGTCACAAAAACAATTTGAAGCGGGCGACACTGCACCGGTGATTGGCGGCTGTGGTGGAGTCGAGCTGGATGTATGAGGTATTCTACTGTCGAGAATTAAACCATATTCCCTAGAAAGTCGCTAAAATAGCGACTTTTTTTGTTTTATCGAATTAATTTAACAGAAACTTTTTAAATATAGGTTGTACAATAAGACATTAAATCACCTATATAGATGAACGAGGAAAAAAGGGCCGGCCGATTTCCAGATTCAAATATATAAAAAGGGTGATGACAAATGGCTACTCAAGCTGAAGCAAGAAAAACGACTTATAATGGTAAGGAAGTACGTATGATTTTAGCTGACCTCGATTGTGTTGCTGTAGAGAAGATTAACGGTAGCGTTCTCGATTCTGGTAAGTTTGGTATTAACGGAACATTCTTCAACTCTACTGGCGGGAATCTTCTTGGTGTAGCGGTCAACAATGGTGTTGCTGTAAAAAGCGGGGGAACTCAAACGGCGGATGCTCGGGTAGACGGCGTAACACAGCCTACGAAAAGGGGCGTAATGTATCACTTTAATCCTCGGGTAGGAGGACTGGCATTGGATAATAGGGTTGTAAAAAGTTTCACCGATTATCCTGGCGTCGGTACCACTAATGCGAAAAGTGTGAAATGGGCTATTGGCGGTATTAGTCTACACCTTACTCAAAACTACACGAGTACTCAGTATTATAATTCAATTAATGCTTCTCCTGAGTACGCAGCCAACATTGGTTCGACTAGTCAGACAGGACGAACGGCAATCGCGTTCGCAGCTTTAAATGGCCGCTCTACCATAATCCTCCTAACGATGAAAGATGCATCGTTGTGGGATGTCCGGGAATTTTTACGCTCTTACGGTGCCACTACGGGAGTTGCGCTTGATGGTGGTGGTTCTTCACAAATCAGATATCGTGTGAATTCCAGTACCGTTGGACAGTGGGAACCAAAACCAGACCCTAACCGATCTGTTTATTCGATGGTTACGGTAAACCCAACAACCTGGCTCACAGGTAAGGGATTCTAATTCATATGATCATTAAAAGTAAAAAGCAAGCTTTAGGGCATACGCCTTAAGCTTGCTTTTTTTGCATTGGGAGTTGAATGCTTCAGTCGCTGATCCAATTGATCTTCCAACCTTCTTTCGTCTTAGTGAAGCAGAACAATTGTTTGTCTTCCGTGATATTTGCATCGCCACGTGGGATTTTTTGTTTTTTACTGACTTCGACAACTTTATCATTTGCTCCCACGTCCAGATCACTGACATCCGGATTGAAGTCAAGGCTCGTGATTTCGATAACCTCTTTGCCTAGATCATCATGATTTTCCATAGTCTTAGGATCTACGTATAACTCGCCATAACCTGCTACATTGTTCTCAGCAAAAATGGTTAAGTAGCGGTTTAACAGTTGGACGATTTCCCGTTCTTCACCTGTATAATCTTCCTCATTCAGATAAGTCGTTGTACTTGTCTCCTCAGTTTGAACATCGTCTTTTATGGATGGATTTGTATTTTTATTGGAACTGCATCCAACCACAATTAGAGCGACTAATATCAAATACATTAATGTTTTTTTCATGATTAACCTCCAATCATAAAAAGTATACCTCAGCCTATATTCCTACACTCCTCCCTTTAGTAATAAGACGTTATATAGCATCTAAAGGTTACATACCACAAAAAGCAGCCACGAATCGCGGCTGCTTTCTGACGGATAGAGTTTTACATGATTTGGCACTTCAGATGACCTCACATATACAATGATTTCTATTTTCCTTTCTTCTCCTGTACAGACTGAATTGCTTGTGCAAGCTGGGACAACGATTGATCTAGGCGATCTAACTTTTCGCCGATAGTCTGCAAAACATAACGTATCAGAATAAAGCAAAGTGTAACCGGAAAACCGACATTTGTGACAAGCGAAATGATATCTGTAGCCTGCATATTCATTTCCCTCCTTTATTCATTGTCCTACTGAATAAGGAAAGGGAAGCTATAGTTTTACAACTAATTATGATAAAATAAAAAAATAAGAACAAATGTTCTTATTTAGGTTGTAAATTATGCCCAAAATACTCCTATTTTAGTAGAAGCAGAATAAGAGGGAGGGGGATTTATGGACAGCCAACCATTAATGATTGAGCGTTACCGCAAGGAGGTATATCGGATAGGATGGCGATTGCAATATCGAAACAGAAGAATACGTCAACATGAATTTTCTTTGTTTGATAATGTCTCTGTCCAGCAACATACTTCTGACACAATTGATGACCGTATTTTGGTGCAGGAACTACTTTTAACACTGCCCGAAAAAGGGAGACGTATTCTCCATAAGTTATACATCGAAGAGTTAACGGAAGCCGAAGTTGCGGCGCAATTACACATAAGTCAGCAGGCGGTGAATAGATGGAAGAAAAAAATGCTTCAACAATTATCTCAGATCACGAATTTTTGATTCTATTACAAGCAGCTAAACAGAAAGACTCAGAGGCTATGTTGCAAATTATTGAGTTATTTCGGGGAGACATTGAGAATATCAGTAGGACGATTCGTATACCAAGAGAGGATGCGTTATCGCATATTATTACGGAGTTGCTGGAATTCATTCAATCTGAGAGTAAAAATGAGGGATAGGCAAAGGTGAATGGTGGGTCTTGTGCGAAAAGATTCAATAAAAATATAAGGCAGCCGGTCATAGATCGGCTGCGAGTTTGGTACCATCGATGATATTCTACAAAGATTTCTGAATACCCAATTCAACCAATATTAATATTCCGGATCACTTCGATTTTAGTAATGTCAGGGATCTGGAGGCCTCCTTAAGTTTAAAATTCTGAATTTCAGTCTACACTGTATAACAAGCGTAGGAGAGTCGGCCGACCCTCAACTACATACGCACACGAATGATGGCGCGCGCCACGGTATCTCTTTGGCCAAACCGAAGGGAAGTAGATATTTAGCTGGAAACTGACGGGTTTCCAGCTATTCGTGCTGCTCCTTATACTTAATGGGGTCTGTTAAAGAGCCAGGTCCACCCTTGACAACCTCCTTGACACCATTTCATAGTAGGATGGTACACTTTGATATGGGGGCCGTGAGGAACCAGTTTATAATATTAAAGATGGAGGTGAACAAAATTCATGACAGAACCGAATGATAAACCGACCGATTATGACCGTATTAATGTAAACGAATCTGATGGACAAAAGTTTTATGGTTATGATGATAAAGATACTGGTAAAACAGATTGGTATACAGAAGATGGCTCTCTTGATAGCCAAACTTATACGCCATCCGATGATGAATGATAATATTCTTTTAACGGAAATTATGGGTGACAAAAACTCAGTAACATTAGAAGCCGCTTGTTAAGCGGCTTTTTTTGTTTATTGTGAATCAAGGTTATTAACCATTGTATCATATATTTAGACTTAGTTTAAATCTTAGTCTATTACACAAAGTCTGGATTTTGGACATATGTCTAAGATAATAAAAAACGCCCTTTCGGACGTTTATTGTAAGCTTTTTTTCTATAACAATTCATAAAATGGTATTTGTTGCTCTGTTTGTAATGAAGCATTCCATAAACGATCATTTCGCATATTTGTTCTCTTGTCTGCAGCGAACCCTTTTGTTTCGAAGATCCTAAATACAATAGGGTTAACTGCATAACCTGAAATAATTTTAATGCCCTTTTGTCGTGCAAAAGCGCGTAAATTCTTAAGAACAATATCGAATACACCATTACCTAACCCATCTAAATTATCATTTCTTGCAATGACGATATCATTTATAAAAATTTCCTTGCTATTTAACTTTGTAATATGAAGGGAGATAATTGGTTTGTTAAATCCAAGCGTATCGATCCACATTAATTGAGGTAAGCTTATCTTAAGTAAATCTTTTAGTTTCGGGTCATCGTGGTATGTATTATAATATTTCCTCAATCTTGAATCCATGGAATCATTGTAAGCTCGTGCTAGAACGGAGATGTTATATTGCTCAGGATACTTAAATCGAATTTCATCATTTTGAAGTGTAATAATTTCAGGGTCTCTTCCAATAACCTCAATTATTTTGTCAGTAGGAAAGAAATTCTTAATTTCATCTTCAACAATACTCCATTTTTCAGTAGCCATAAAACATACCCCCTCGGCTTCTTATTCATTATTCTTATCAATATATTGTTTCGTTTCGTGCATTTTATTCAGTACAAAGCCTACAAACATAATCATTATTAGCAGTACAAGTAAGATAATGCTGTATCTCAAAAATTCATTGTAGCTAATTCCCTTGACATTAAAAGTATCACCTTCTTCTTTCATTTTCTCCAAGAATATCAATTAACTCGATAATGTTCATACTGTTTCGTGACATTCACTTTGAGAGTTTCCCAATGCTTAAGCGTTTCGGCCAACTTTGTAACCGCATCCTGAACAGTTGGTCCTCCTCTATAATTAATAGAATGTTGAGAGTAAATCTCGATTTCAATATCCCATATGACGATAGAATTCAAATCACGATAGGTACCAGGTTCAGGATCGGCCAATGTCGTGATAATCTCCGTTGTATCATCAAGCGACTTAAGAAATTCACGAAATAACTGCCGATTTAAACCGTCGTAAAAAGGACCTCCTGAATTGTAAACGTCCACCAAAATATCGTAGAAAACCGACCATCCGTTGTGGACCTGACCATAGCCGAATACTTGAGGATCGATCTTTTTCAATCGCGTAACGACATCATTCAATTCCATCATCGTAGTATATTCTTTGTCACTCATTTGTTTGACAATATCAATCGAAGAGACTTGTTTATCTTGGATTGGTTCTGACCGCGAAACTTTTGCCTTTTCTTTGTACCCGATTGTGATAACCACGACGCCAAGGCCTAACAGCGTTGCAAAATCTCCAGCTCTTTGCACGAACCCTAGCAATGATTCGCTGGGCTGCGAGTCGAATAACAATGATACAATAGAAGTTACGAGGAAGAGCAGACTTCCACCAAAAACACGTGAGGACCACTTTTCACTCTCCAGCACCTCGCTCAAAAAATCCTGCAAGGTGAATAATGCGGCGGCTATGGATAGTAGAGCAATGAACAATGTCGGTACCTCAATGAGCCATCTCAAAAGGGCAATGAATACATAACCATAGCCGAGTGCTATTGCAATTTTTGGGGTTTTCAAGTTGATAGTCTCTCCTATCTAAAAATTGGCACACAACTGTATCTTTGCAAATAAACAAATTATACTATTCTTCACTTCGGACATTCGTAGCCCTGATCGGAGCGCGAATGATGGCTCGTTTCCAACTTTTCGTGCTGCTCCGTTAAAGCAATTCATAGTTATATCCGAACCAGACATCAACGGCGGCTAAAACATGACTTACACTCCTTCCTCCAGCTGCGCTCCGTCACCTTGACCCAATGGGATCTTGTACACGTCTCACATGCGATCTTAACCCGATCTAGAACCCATTCAAGCTTAGATTCGTCAAACGTGAATTTGTTAACTGCGTCCGATGGGTCCGGATTATCCTGCTTCACAGCATCGACGACACATGTCTGGCAGATCTGCCGTCCGTTGAACACTTGGAGCTTAATCCGTCCACGAAATCCCCAATCAATCCCCTCGATCTTGTTACAGTTTACGCATACCTTTCCGGTGCGAATTAGATCGGCACGTTCCTTCATCTGCTCACAGAATCGTTCATGCACCGATGTATAATATCCTACCGCTGCCATATGATGGACCGCAACCATAACAAGTCAGATCCTTGAGGGGCGATATTGGGATCTCAAACGTATATCCACCACCATTCTTCCTGTCATCCTCCCAACGAGCTATCCGATCTATGCTCACCTTGTTCGGGAACTGGCAGCTAGGACAAATATGAGTCTCGATGACCTCCCGGCAGTCTCGACAATCACACGGCCTGTTCCAATCACAGTTAGGCATTATCTAAAACCTCCCCCAGTATTTCTATGTGCGTGATTATCCAAAATTATCATTGACCGCTTTATGAAGAATTCCCAAGCACCGATCCAGATCTTGTTTGACCTGCTTTTTATACAGCTTGGCCTTGTCGACTCCTTCGTCGGTGAAATGATAGAGCACGATTTCTTGGAAATCGACACTCGGATCATTGCCCTTCAGCTGCTTCGTGCGATACAGCACGCCTTCTTGTACCAGCTCATGCAGTGCCCGGTAGATTTCACTTTGCGGCGGCGAATAGCCATGATCCTTAAATCGTTGGCGCAACTCCTCCAGCATCTGATATCCGTACCCCCGCTGCTGCTCCACCATGGTAATAAGATAAACTTTGATAAAAGCGCGCTGCGCGATCATAAACGCCATTCGAACGCCCGCCTCCTTACTTTCAGTTCTCTTCCCAGAGTCGACACAAAAGAAAACTGCCCATTGTGGACAGCATTTTCTTTTCTATAACCTGAGTGATACCAATTATATTATTTCATATTAACATGTTCTAACAAGGCGTGTTTTCAAATCATCCCTTATGTTCCTTGCAATCTTAAGAGCTTCAATTCTGTTAGGGGCTTCTACCTGGCCACTGATGGTGTTCTGATCAGAAATCGGCAGCATTTCACCGTCTACTTGAATATATGGAGTCCAGGTGGCGTGAAGACATACTAGGTTCTTATCGAAGAACGTTCTATAATGAGCTCCTACCTTTTCTCCATTCGTTTGTATAATATTTTCTGATGTCATAACAAAGTGGTACAAGACGTGTTAAGCGTAATCGTCCGACACATCAGTAAAACCTTTATTGTTAAGGGATTCCGTAAATAGTTGCACTGCGCCTCTATCGTAGACTTCTGCGATGATGTAATCTCCTCTCGATGGATGACTTAATCGGATAATCGTCCAATACGTACCATGCTTTTCATTCCTATTCGTTTTTACTTTGTATCTCTTCTCCAATCCTATCACCGCCTGTGCATTAGATATGCAGTATTTCAAAATCCTGCGTCTAAACTACATCACATTCATCATCGTAACTTGCGTTTGCTTTATTGAATTTTTCTCTAAATCTATCTAATACCCAATCTTTTTCGTAATCGTTATCATTTGCGACTTTATCACAAAATTCAATTACTTCTTGTACAAGCTCATCAATTCGATCCATTGCTTCAATGTACAGTAGATCCTCGTTTCCGGACATGCTACCCCTCTCCCAACTAAAAGACATTACTATTCCCAAGTAAATTCACCCTTAACGCCGCTCGGACGGGATGAAACGCCCGCCGCTCATTTCCTGACCATTGGCCCCACAAGAAGCCCCCAAATCATGCTAAAGACAAAACAGATCACACTGAAAGCGAAAAGACGTTTTGTCACTCATTAAGTCCGTATGGCAGAGCTGCAGGTCTTACGGGGGCAGATGCTAGTGAATGTACCGGCTTGTTGAACCTGGAGATCACTTCTGCAGACGCTCAGCAGCTTAGCGTCCCTGCTTGCGGAGCACTGCTTATCAGGTAACCTGCAATCCTTCCGTAACCCTTTAAAGCTGAATCAGTCACAATTGAAAATGCCATCCCGATGTTCCTCCTAGAGACCCCGAATTCTGTTAATCAAGCGTGAAAAAACAGCTAGTGCAAAGCCAGACAAAAATAAATTCAAACTCCATTGAAATCTAGAAAAAGCAAGATCAGCATTTTGATTATCAGTAAAATCAGATAAGGCAAAGCCACCTAAACCCAGCGAGGATATAGTAAGAAGCACGAATAACAGAAAAAGAGTGTCCTCCCAAAATTCTGGGTCCTTTAAAAACAAAAATTTCTTCACAGAGCTAACCTCCTATAACGATACGTGTTCGAATCAGGAACCAATTAATTAAAGCCAGACCCAGGACACCGACTCTTCTTCAATCATTTGTAGTAGCCGGCTGAATAATATAACATCTCCTAAAAAATCCATCCTATTAGAGCAGACAGCATCAAGGACGGTGCAATCCTGTTGCCAAATCTATAACACCTTCTTGTTTTCGGTTTTTAGAGGCTCCTATCTCTCTGCAGGTACTGAAGGTTCCTGATGATAAAAAGTAATAGAAAAGAGCCAGGGGTTAATCTCTTGGCTCTTTTAATTTTTATTTTTCAGTTTCCTTCCAGTAGACCTGGACATCAGCACTACATTCTCTACAACTTGTCTGCGTATGATCTTCTGCAGACCGTTCACAATCACATACATAACACCAGTAATGTGGCTCACTCACTTTCATACCCATACCTCCATAATTACAAGATTGTCCTCAGGCTGCCTACCTAGTGACTATCAAGTGTTTTTTAGTTTCCACAGAACTCACTTTAATAAATTTCATCTAGCTTTTTAGTGAAAAAAATAAAGAACCCACTTCCGAAAAATGTTGTAATTATAATTGTCGCAAACCATTCAAAACTAATAAAATTTCTGAAATTATCATTTAAAAAATACGCAAATACAGTTCCAATAAAAATCAAGATGCTTAAAATACTAAGAATGAACGAAGTCAGTTTTAAAATTTTTATAGTCCCTTCAGCGAAGATTTTTTTCTTTGACTTTTTTCTTAATATATGTGATCCAGAAGGTTTGTAAGTACTTCCTCTAGCGACACTTGCAAGTTTTTCATTTTCATATATACCAAACATAACTCCTTCGTTGGTAGAATAGGTATTGGCCATTGCGAATATTACATCCGGACCGTTATATTTATCAACAAATTTTCCCCAAACATCTGCTGGCATTTTATATTGGGTATAGTTTGTTCCCTTCCTTTTGTTAGTTAAATCTAGAGTTTGATTTAGTAACTCTATCATATCTCTAAACCTATCTTCATTTTGGGTCATAGTACAACACTCTCCTGTTTAATATATATTATGAAGCCCAGCTGATCGACTCCACCGCTGCTTCTGCCGGCAAGTGATGGGATAGAGCCCTTATGGTAATCGGGGCTTTAAATCTCAATAGCAAGCAAATTCGACGGGCCATCGCTGTTTTGAATGGGGACATCGATGCGCTAGATGGACTCAGGAATATTTAATTAACGCCGATTAAGGGAGTTTATTTCTTACGTCCTCTCATCGCACAGAGATCAGCCGCCAGCAGGTGTAACATATTATTCACGTTTTCCCTTAGCCCTTCTCCTTTATTCTAACCAGGTGGCCCTCACGGATCGAGATCCATTCATGTCTAGAGGAGTGAATCCTAATTGGACTATCTTGTTCAAATGACCACTCATACCTACCTGGTATCCATCCATCCCCGAATTTAACCTCGATATAACTGCCTGCATGAACTGGTTTACCTTCTACGAAATGTCGAAGACCGTTGGTACTTCCCTCGTGACCAAGCATGATCGGTCCCTCGATCATTCCCTCTTTTTTGGGCTGTGGAGTCATTGGGTCCTTTTCTCCAACCCACCTTTTCACTTCTATGCGTCTACCAGCGATCGGTTCTAACCAATCCGCATCAGAAAAATAAGTTCCAGTGTGGTCACCAAATCTTTCGGGTGTGAACAGCATTCGAACTTCTGAAAACGTTGGAACCCTCACAATCTCTTCCCCGACTTCCGGGTAACTTCGCTGAATAAGTAAGGACCATGCTTGGCATATAAAATCATCATTTCCTAGCAATTCATAAGCTGGGAGTGTCTCCATGAACTCGGCGCGTCTCTTCCCCACACTCTCTTTATCCTCTCTTTCTCGGAAAGAGGAATAAGGATATAGGAGGTTCATTCCGAAATGATATAAATGAATATCAATTTTCTTTGTACTTAGCTCGTCTACCAAAAATTTCAGCATAGTAAGTCGTTCATTTTTCGTTTCAGCATTTATATGTATTGAATTGATCATCATCAAGTTTTGAAAGAAGGTTATCGGGTACATATACACGTATTCGGTGCCCTTAACTTCACGTCCCCACTTACGTACAACGACTGGCCAAAGTGCTCCAACGTGACCTGCCATTCCACGGTCCATAATCAATTGAAAAAAATCACTAAGCTTTTGCAAGCTCATTTCAAAATTACTATTAGTAGTCATAAGCCCTTTCAGCTCCCTTTGGCCGATTTAACGTGTTCATGAGATTTGTTCTATATACTTAGTTTTGTAATTCACTTTGTATCCCTCACTACGTGCCTCGAAGATAAAATTTACCCCGAATTGGAGACGTTCGATCTTCTCTGCGGCTTCACTTCGATTTTCATTAATTGCTATGTTAAATTCCTGATCGAGAAACTTCGCAAGATCGGATAACTCTTCGATTAAGATTCCTGCTTCCTCCAAAATGTTTTGAATCATCTCATCATCACCGAAGACGAATGGTTGTTCGTTATGTATATCGATTACTACTTGAAATTTTTTGGCTAAAATGTCATCAACACGATCTTGCTGCTTACCCATCCGCATGCACGCTCCCTATTCATTTTCTTGTAGGCACAAGAAAAACGAGAAATGATTTACCCAATGCCCTTACGGTGTAGCGTGAACCATTATGTTCAACGGATTCCCCTACCATATACTTTCGCTCCGGAAGAACAATATTATAATCAAAGGTTATTCCAACCATAACAATACTACCCCCGTATTCATTGAGTTACTTTCATTGTAGCTTCCTTCTCCTTGAAAGCATTGTAAGCTTCTTTGGATATCTCGCCATTGTGCCACTGGCTGCTCAGTTCTACGAGATAATACGATCCTTATTCTTCGAATTACTTAATAGCCCACGGTAATGCTGTCATCTCGGGAAGATATTTTTCAAATTCCTCTGTCGCAAGTGATCTCATTACTTTTTTGCATTTATGTCCTGACCATTCTTTAGGTACTTCGTATCCTGCCATCAAAAGTAAATCTCGCCATGTTTCTTTCCCCTTCATCTATGCACACCACCTACAATTAATAGACCAAAAGAAAGTCCAAGTATCTTTTTAATCTACATGACTTTGCACTTCAACAATAATAGCCCGAATGAAATTTTTAAGCCCCTCACGTTCAAATGAAGGTATGTTAGAACCATCTCCACTCTCCCAATTGTTAACCAAATCAATTTTGTGAAAAAATTCAAGAAAACTAATCATTCCAATTTTGCTCGTAATTTGATTTATTTCATCTGTGTCCAATTCATCACACTCATAAAATTGCTTTAGTATTTTTGTAACATCCTCTGGGTTTAAACCGAATGTCTCATTAATTTTTGAAGCCTCACCTTGAATAAATGCGACCAAAGCGTTCATGGTTTTATGATCATATGGTGCTGCGATAAAGTAAGGATCAGCTTTAAACCAATAATGAGTTAATACGAAATAATGAATATGCGTATCTTTTATGTTTAAGGTTTGTCTAAGTTGCTCTACATCGTATCCCAAAATCATCTCTCCATTCATACAACTTATTATTCCATTTTGTTGCGTTCCGTTAGCCTAATACCGATGACTTCGCCGTCTTCATTTCTTAAGATGGAACTCTTATAGATGCCCTGTCGATTAATCACTTCATCTTTATCTTTAAGAGGCAACGGAATGGCTTGAGAATCACCGGCAGCCGTGTTTGCTGCCTGGTTATCCCCAAATATGTAATTTTGCCCTTCTTTGACGACGATGATTGCCAAACTCTCTTTATAGAGTTTTATTGCCGCATCCACTTGTTGACCGATAACGACAGTTTCATCATAAGTGCTAAATTGATTCTCATTCATTTCGTAGATACTGGGGAACGATTTTACTGGCTCACTGCAACCTCCAGCAATCATAGCGATACTAAACAACAAGATGCATTGTTTGATGACCATCTTCATAAAAACCTCTGCTTGACAATCTTTATCGTGTAACATTTCCTCCATGACATCACCGCCTATCAATATATAAAAGCCGTAGAGAACGCCTATCTTATTTAATAAAAGTTTCGAAGTATGTTACCTGTGGAAATAGCCTCAGGACCAAGACTAAATCATCCTTCTAAAATTTTCTTCAATACACAATCCGGACATAAACCCATTGGTTCTTCTTCGAATAAAACTACATTCAATTCATAACGCCCACATTCTTTGCACTTGCTATAATTTCCATGAGTACATTTAGAAGGAGGACAATAACATTGATTCGTTTCTTCCATTCTTAATCACACCCTTCAGTTTTGTTCCATTAGTTTCTCATTATTTTTAATATCATACAGGAATAGTAATAGTGGGGATTGACAGAGGGGGCTGGTATGTAACTACTCATTTAATACGAAAAATGATTCCTCCTTCATCCCTTTCTGTATTAAATTTTGATGTAGGGTTTGGTGCACTTATGTTTTCCCCTTTCTTATCTACAATAGATGCTTTAAGTCCTAAGTCATCAAATACTTTCAAGGTCGTTAGAGCATCTATGCCAGATACAACATCTCCGTTCTTTGGAACTGTGTATGAATATGTAGTTGGTGTATCTAAATGTTTTTGGCTTTCTGCGATATAAAAAACGATGATCGCCATAACTATTAGTAAGACAATAATCGTAATCCCCACAGTCCGCTTTATGAAGAAATACCTTTCCTCTTCATTAGTTGGTAGCAGCCGGCTAAATAATTTGTTCATTTATAACGTCTCCTCAAAATTTTCTGCCTATTAAAGCGAACAGCATCAAGGGATACTGTTAACTATTGTAGAAGAAATTAACGAAAGAATATTCGCCATCCCCATCCTTCTTATTTTTGTTTGATTCTAAAAACTGTTTTTCGACCTACCTTTTTAGATTCGCACCAGTTGTATTCAAAGTTTCGCAATGAATGCGAAAGACTAGGTTTCGGCGATGACCAATGTGTTTCGCAGTATTCTAAAATGGCGTCCAAAGATGCCCAGTCACCCTTAGCTTGGACTGTTAAATACTTTTTAACTTTATCAATCGTCTTACTGTATGGAGTAACATAGCCACCACCATAATGACCCCCAGGGAGTTCCTTATGTTTTGGTGTTAATTCCTGACGTAAATGATCATCAACACGACGATGAAATCGTCCTTTAGCCGATTGGTAAATATAAGGGCCTCGATAGGAGCTCTTCTCAGGAAATACAACTTCTAAAAGGCCGATACCTTCTCTTTGTAGAAGATTACTGACATATCGACTAACTCTTCGTTTTGCACTACCTCGTACAGCTATATAAACATAATTTGTGTAGAGAGCCCATCGTGCAGCTTGAGCAACCACATCGAGTGTTAGAGAGTTTTTCATTTCTACAACGGCTACGGCAGGTCCATTGACAGCGACAACATCAGCTCGTCCACCTGCTGAATAACTCGTAACTTCTGTAAATACATCATAGTCCCTATCTTCAAGCCACTCTTTTATAACCGGGAACAAATCAGCTTCTTTCATAGTCTCTCCTTATTCATTTTGTTTTCTATCATTTTTGAGTCATAGAGGATTTCGGATCTCAGTCCTCCGCTACCAGGATATATAGATAGCGAGTACAATTGAAATAATAGCTATGATTACTCCAGCCCAGGCTAAAAAATCCGTTACTGTTACATTAGTATTCTTCTTCAAATTGTTCACCTCATCTGCCGGATTTACTCGGAAAATCACTCTTGCAAGTGAAATTATTTCGTTAGGTAATTTAGTCCAACTAATCGACTCAACCGGCGCCTCCAGATCCTCGGTTCCAGTAGTCATACATGGCTATTTAATACCTCGCAGGAAAATTTTTAATCCGAACTGAAATGCTTTACCTATTATCCAAAGCGAGAACGTAAACCAGAAAAATTTGTATGTATTTTCGAATATAGAGTGATCGTCAATCTTCGCAATTCCGACAGCAATTCCGAATGAGATGACTAGTAGCACCAATACTAGACGAAATGTATACAGGGCGATTTTTTTACTCAATGGCATTAATAGAGTTTTCATTCGTTAAGTCCTCCTCACAACTAGTTCCACCTTGTCCAGATGATCGACTCCTGGTGCGCACCAGGAGTCGTATCTCATGGATGGTTTGCCATCCGCCGTGATTCTCGCAGCCAGGTCGACATCAGCAAAAACACTCAGGTTAGCTCCACAACATTTAGGCGCCTGGTAAGCCATACCGCCCCTCCTTATTGCATAAGATTTTCGGAATATGTAGTTAAACCCTTTCAGTCGACAAGACACACTCATGCTCGTACTCAGTCGTTTGACTCGTCTCCTTAACTGTTGAAATCAGGACTTCCTCATCATGTTCTTCGCACAGTAACCCAGTAATGCTTTCCTCACTGTCTGCTGCAATTAAAGATCTGAAGTACCCGCCCGTTTCTATGCCACCCATTCCATAGATTGTTTCAAAAACTTTCATAAAGTGATTCTCCTTCGTTCATTAAATAGGTCTGCTACTCATTTAGTACCTTGCGAGTTTCATATAACTGAACATTGATTACCTTCGGGTCTTCTTGAAGTTCTAGCAGTTTTGCATCCTTTGATAGTTCATTGAAGAGGATATGAAACTTAGGTCTATTCTCCCCCTGGATCTCATACATGAGCAGAAATTGCGGAACCATATCATCAGCTCCTAATATACGGATTTATGATTGTTTCATAAGAAGTTTTAATGAGACCGATCGGAATTGCACGGTCTTTATATCTTTTTCCTCGATTATACGCGCTTCCGCTGCGCGGACCTTTTTGAAGTTCATTTTTGAAGAGATCACACGTTTCATGAACTTGGATCTTTGCCCGAAGCAGCATCATGATTAAGGCGTAGTCCTTTGTCGTTACACTCTCGCGTATCTCTCTTTGAAATGCGTTATAATATTTACCTCCCGAACAACCCATTTAAGGTTCCATCTTCGAAGGCTTTTTGATAAAGCACCGTTAGTAGATCCCTGCTTAATTCCCGACAGTGTTCTTCAATCACTCCGGCTTCTAACATCATGGCCAGGATGTCGTTAACACGCTCTTGCTGCTTCTCCATTTTAATGCACGCTCCTTATACACTGAATTACATAGCCAAATTTATTGGGTATACCTCGATACCGTCGACCTTTACAAGGGGTTCTGCTACTTTACCAGCGTCACACCTGCAGGATTGTCCCAATCACAGATGGCGGACTCATCCGTAATTGCTGGATCGATGACGGACCATACTAAGATGTACTCATTGCCAGCAGCGTCTACCGCATGAGCTGTGTACATTTTTCCGTCATCTGTTGGATGAGGGGGTTGAGTAGTTTTTAGTATTTTTCCTTCCCACACAATTACCGTAGAGTTAAACTCGTTCAAATCGCTAAATGATTTCATGACATTGTCTCCTTCTTCCCTCATCCGGTATACTCGGCTTTTTGGTTGTTTATAGATGTATTCCCTTGGTGATGATATAAATAAATAATCACCTTACTCAAAACAGAGAGCATAGGGAAGATCATAGATTCCTGGTGCAGGTAGATTCGTGCCTGGGAATGACACACAGTGAAGTGGGACCATCATCTCGAATGCGCCCTTCGTGAACGCAAGTAACGAAGTAATCGCTTCTCGAAAGGACTTCCAGCCGCTGGTCTATTTTCATTCCTTGCTTACAAAAGTGTCCATTCCTTCATATCTTGGTAACTACATTCTTCTTCTTTGTAGTCACTTGGTTTTGAACCGATCGCAGGATTACTTATGTAGTAGATTTTATCAATTTCATGATCCCAGCCCATGATAACTCTAACTTCTTGGCCATCGGTGTAGGGTTCACCTTGTATAATGAATTGATTATTTATTTTTGGGATTTTGGAAAGGTCAACTCCCTGCCAACCAGCGCATTCACTACATAGATCGTGTTCTTCATTCAACCAATAACAAGGACCATATTCTGACACGCAGGCGTTGTTATCAGTACATCCACAAACATTACAGATACCGTACATATTGCACGCTCCTATTCATTTTGGTAAGTGAGATAATATCCCTGATTCAAAAGCTCTGATGAGCTTCTTCGAAGTTAATCGCTTATAGTGATTCGTCTTAGGTACATCCAATAAAGAACCATTAGACCTGCTAAATAAATAAGATGATCGAGTGAATGTTTCGCATTTTAAGATTTCGCCTGTGAGCGTATGTACGTAAAATAGACCTTCTTTCAACTCATTGCCTCCGATACATACTTTTATTCAGTTCATGGGTACCTACTAATCAAGACCTACTCATTTGTACGTAAAAGCTTTTTGAGTACTTCTTCTTCGACCTCTTCGCCTTCATCCCAGATCCGTTCGCGCTCTGCCAATATCCCCTTTTTAAACCAATGAAGCTGTTCGTCTGTGGGTTTATTATGGTCCACTTGAGTAACAGCTCCAGCGAATTTAATGGTATAGCAGTCAGATCCATCGATTGCTTTTGAATGCTCAACATTAACAGGAGTATGAATATTTTCCATTGATTTAAACACCTCGTTTATATAATGTTACTGGAATCACTTATTGCTTCCAACAATCTCAGTTATCAGTACATCTAATACCGGCCCTACATGCTCTTATTTTTCGCTTTTACGGAAGTTGGCGATACTACCTTCTGTTAGCGTTAAAGAAACCCGAGTAGTCCCATTATCTAGAAGAGTAACTTTTGATTCCCACTCATCTGACTCATTTATAGAACAAGGACCCTTATTAGTCATCTCTGCAATCGGATCATTAGCAGTTCCGTTAAAGATACAGGTAGCTTCATTATTTTCTACTATAATCTGGACCTTTTGGGAACCTGATAAGTTATTCAATATAGCAGCTGATACTGAACTTCCAGATAGTATCATCCTGTCTTTCCACGAATAGCCATCAGAGACTTCTGATCTCTCCAAAGTGGTTAGCGCCACAAAAATGCCAATAGTACCAATAATCCCGGATATGAATATCTTTTTTTTCATAGATTATCTCCTATATCTAATTGTTATTACTCAATCGATTCCTCAATAATTTCAATCATCTTCATGGTCATTAAAGCTTTAACGCTTTTACGGCTGCAACGGATGTTCCATATTGCAAGAATTAAGAGAAGACTCAGAAAGATAATGGAAGTGACCAAGAACCATTGCATGTCATTCATGTTTGCAACAATCATCATGGTTATAAAAATAACAGTTAACACGGGCATATGCTTACCAAGTTCAGCATGAATTTTGTTGGTCTCATAATCAATCTGAGATTGGAGCCGGAGCATCTTTCGTTCATGCGGCGGAAGCTTCTTTAAAGCTTCAAATTCAGCTTCTTGCTTTTCAAATGACATATACAAACAGAACACCTAGCCTTTCAGTATGGAATATATAGAAAATCGTCATCTTTGATACGTGCGAATAAGTCTACTCTTAAACACCTGCCGGCCGGACTCACCTCTACGTTCATAGAGAAACACGGGGAACATAAGACTGAGCATCCTTCTCTTACTATCGTCTTTCCTTGCTTTTTCGAATAATCTCATCTAGCATATTTTGAAGACGATCATTGTGAAACAATTTGTGACTCATAATTCGATCATATTGCCCGCACCACCACTCCCAGTTTATATGTAAATCAATCTCACAAGGAGTAGGATCAAGATTAATTACGTTAGTATTGACCTGAGCTTGGTTTGAATAAAGATCCTTTACTACTCTTATTACATCTTCTTGGTCTACGCTATAATGCATGTCTATATCAGACGCTACAAATTGGATGTATGCGATCAACAGGTCCATTGTATATGGTTCAATTGTAGAAGATAAAAGGATTCTTCTCGGCTCTCTATCATAAGTATGGGTCAGATGATACGTGTAGTGGGTAGCAGTAAAAATATTTTCTTGTTGAAATACTGTGTCTAAAACTTCCTGTCTGTCCTTATAGCGTATTCCCCACTCATTTTCTAAATCAGTCTCGTCATTTTCTTCCACATGATCCTGTCCGATTTCGTGTTCAAAAGAAAGCAAACAAGATCGCTGAATAATATTATCCCTAATAGATAATTCATTATCTCTTTTAAAGGCAGCTATTGGCTGATTGTGGATGGAAATTTCCCCTTCTACAAGCGCAGCGAATGAGTGGTTTTCCGCTATTCGAATATCTATTATCTTAAATAGATTGCACCGTTTCCCTGTTATGTAAGCAAAGTCTGAAGTAGTGTAGTATTGACTTTCTAGATCTAGATCACAATGTTGATTTAGCTTAATTGTTCCTGCAAGAATTTTCTTTACTCCTAGCTTCGTGCGATGTATCTCAATATCTTTCTCATGATAATCATGAAGAGCAGCTAGTTCATTAGCATGAATTAGTCGTTCCCCTTCAGGAAATTTAATCTGAGCATAGTTCATTACAATGACCTCTTTCCCTATTCATTTTCTCTTACTGCAGGTGCAGAACTAAATAATCTGCCTAATGAATGCAGCAGCTGATCAAATTGTATTTGATCTAGATTATTAATCTCATCAGCCCACTCCTGCAGCGTAACCTTGTTATTGGTTAGTTTCTCAATAAGTTTCTCTTTACGATCTTCGGAAATATACAATGTAATCGGAGATAAGCCGGTATCAATTAAGAGTCCATCATATTTTGAAATGATTTTACCCCGCTTTAAAAATAACTTCATTCGGTCAATCATATCCGGATGTGTAGCAGCCAGGATGCCTTTTAGTACAACCTTCTTCACTTCTACCCTGATTACTTTATTGCTTCGATTGATCCGAAGATTAGCCGGCCCCGCTTGTTTCATAAGTTCCTCAATAATCGAATAGATTATCGAGTCCATTGTGGCTGGGATAGGAAATTCAAATACGGAATACCCATAGGTGGTAATGGCCTTTTTAGAGTTTAATTGAGTAACTGGTTCCCATCCGTCTGAAATAGCTTCGTAATAGGGTAAGATTTTTCCATTATCAAGTTGCAATGAAATCTCTACTTTTGTACGGCTAAACTTTTTAATATGTACGACTCGCGCCAGCTGATCCCCTTTCATATATAGTTGGAAAAGGAATGCCCCTGTCTTAGGGTCAAAAAGCGTTTCATTTCTTTCAGCAGCTCCTTTCACTTCAGAAAGTTTGTCCAAATCCTCTTGCTTTAAAAAGTATGTCTTTTTGCCTCTATACTCTCCTTCGTAATAATCAATAACTCCATCCTGAATTAGCTTGTGAATATAGCTTGTGGATCTCCCGATTTGTTTAGCAGCTTGAGCGGATGTTAAGTCATTCTTAATGTAGAGCGGCTTTATACGCTCAACATCTTCAACACGAAACACGTACCCTCCATCGCCCCTGTAAGTCTCACGATTTACCGGCTCTAATCTTTTGTTTGGATCATTATGATTCATCAATTTATAAACAGAAGCAGGGGTTATACCAAATTCATTAGCTACTTGTTCAACATTCATATATTTGATCAATATTATCACCTCTATTACGTTTGATAATATTTTATCATATATTTAATAGATAAATATATAACATCTATAAACAAACACATTTTTATTTGTTTAAATACCACCAAAACATTTTTATTTTATTCTATATAAAAAATAAAACGCGATAATATAAATAAACCTTAAAGAATTGACTATTATTTTTGAATGGATGCACTTTTAGCATTATAATCAATGCATAGATACATTTAATGTGTGTTCGACTGAATAGAAGTTATTAAATAAAATAAGGAGGATTTAAGTGTATGAATGGAAATGTAAAATCTCTGATCCCTTCGTTATTTCAAAACCACGAGCTTAATACTTTGAATTTACATACGATAAAAAACGAATTGTTAAAAACAGATTACTATCCGGAACTATATTCAATTGTTGCTAGTCAGGAGGATTTTGAAGGTAACTATAACTATGAGCAGGTATCTAATGTAGGGATGGTTTACCTGTATGTACATCAACGCGGAAAAAATCGCTCAATAACAACGAAGCAAGATTACATTCGAATGCTTCTGCATTTTCTATATTTTTGCCATTCAATCCAAGTCAGTGATTTCCGATCATTGACACGCTTCAATATAGAGCAGTATCAAGATGTACTTCAGCAGCTATATCCTAGAAAAACGACTCTGGCAAAAAAAATAACGATTCTTAGGGGATTCCTGAAGTGGTGTTACGAAGAAGATTATTGCGAAAAAAACTTAGCTAGAGGTTTACTTCCAGTTAAAATAGATAAAAATCAAATACCAGAGCGTGAAATAGAGGAAGATACTCTCCGGAGTTCTATCCTTTATTTTAAGAACAATCCTAAAATCAAAGGTTTACTACTGATCCTGGCGACAACCGGTCTTCGATTGAACGAAATTATAACTCCAAAATGGGGGGATCTCTCTTACGATAAAAGAAGGGATAAATACTATCTAAAAACGGTTGGGAAGCGGGGTAAGGTTCGACAAGCGCTTATTAAGGAATATGCGCTCAACGATATTATGGAGTATCGATTACGGTTAGGCCTCTCTATAGAGATTGATCCAACTGATCCGACTCCCTTTTACCCTAATCGTAAAGGTAAGCATTATTCCTCATCTACTTTATCATCTGCTCTTTCTGGTTATATGGAGGCAGCCGGCCTGAAGACTGTTAAGCTTCAGAGGGTTACGCCACATTTTTTGCGACATTATTTCGCACAGGCCGCCCGAGCTGCAGGAGCATCGGTCTCTGATATAGCAGAGACATTAGAACATGAATCGGAACGCACCACCAAGGAAAATTACTTGCGTACACAATTGAAAAAGGAGAAGGATGTTAGCGACCTGGTTGATATTATCATTTGAATTTTCTAACGATCTAAGTACGCTATCTTGTTTTTATTGTCGGAGGCCAAGTACCGATTCCCGTTTCCCCCATCATTTTTTCCGGTTCCTTAAAACACGAAAAAATAAAAGCAGCCGATCGCATCATTGATCAGCTGCTGCTTTCTTAGTAAAACCAATTTAAAAACCTGGAGGAATTGGCTTGGTGTAATCAGGAGAAACCTCGAATAAGGATTCTTTATTTATTGCTTTTGTAAACTCGATGTAAAGCTCATAGAACTTATACATATCTAATCTATGATGGACATAATCGTGACCCTTTTCAATATTTGAAATACTGTAATTTAAGAAATCACAATGATTTATTTTCCCAATAATATGTACCAAGTCGCTGTCAACATACTTGATTAACGGTGACATAAACATTTCACTTATAGACTTCTTAATAGCTTCACGATGATGAATGAGAAAATTACCTTGATTATCAGCTTCTACTCTCACACTCATTACGAGCTTGCCATCAATATAACTGTCACCTAGAAAAAAGTCCACAGGCTCTGACGGATCTAACCTCTCAATTTTAATGAAATCATCTTCCGTTAGCATAATTAATGTTTTTTCAGTCTCCATTTTGAAATACAGTAGGCCTAAGATTTTTTTTGAGTGGTATAAGACTCTGGGAACATGCATCCGAATTATTCCCAAATCTGCAGCCCTTTTGTTCCGTTTATCCGGAATGTAAACGACTATATAGTAGAATATTACACTGACTAGGTACCCTATACATAAATCGTTAACTAGCTCCCCAAACTCCTGACCCCATGGAAACCATTTCGGGGGAAGCGTGTTTACCCATACAAACTTTACTAAAAAAATTGAAAGAAATGATACGAATATAAGGACCCAAAATAACACCCGATCTGGCGATAGTAATTTCTTCAGTTTCAAACTTAAACCCCCAATTTCGTTTATCATATTAATTATCTATAAATCAATAATACGACAGGGTACATGGATTGTTTCATACACATACACACTGAGCGCCATACTCAATCTTCATGCACTTATGATTGTTCTTTCCTCATTTTGATAATACTGCTCGATCATTATGTTTTTACCTAATTCCATGGCTCTATAAAAAATAGCAGCTCGTTCTTCGCATCGGAAGGGCGAGCTGCTTTGGATAAAACATTTTTCGAAGTCTGGAACTGTCACTTTCGTATTTCACGCCAACTCATTACTGTTAAGATTAAACCAAATAACAATCCTGTTGCGGCAATGGTATATGCTTCTAGAGTAGATTCTGTTGAAATTACATTTACTAAATCTAAGATAAAAAATGTTGAACATACACCAACTAAAAAAACACCCATTGTAATCAAAGATCTATAAAATACTCCTTCCATATATAGACAAAGACCTCCCTTACTTGTCAAACTGAACTTCTATTTTGATTTAGAAAAGAGTGAACCGGGTTAACCCCTGGGCGTTTTCAAGTAGAAGTAAATTTTCTTTTATTCATCTTAACATATTTATTTAGGCTCTTCGGATTTCATAATGGAATTAACGTCTTTTGTGTTTCCAGACAAGTTTAATATAACATCATTAATCTCTTCCTTAGAAAGCGAACTATATTTGCCGTCAGCATCTACTTTCAAAAGGAAACATGTGGATTTAATGTTCTCAATTGAAGTAACTTCATTGTCCATACTGGAAATAATTAATATTTCGCCTGTTTCTGATTTACTGTATTCATTGGCTTTTATATAGTTACCAATTTGTTGTTCAAACGACTTCAGATTACCCTCGATAGTTTTGAGAACCGGCTGTCTATTTTCTTCAAACCATAGTACATTAATTAAATTCAATGATCTCTCCTCCTCCTAGTATTTCCTTTCTTAAATGTATCATTATTTCCAACGTTTATTCGTCTATTCCACCATAAAATCCGAATACCCTTTATTTATTGCATCTTGAATTGTTTTGGCATCTTGTTCATTTGATGCACTATCTAAATATCGAGGTATAACTTCTCCAATATCCCATACTGCTAAGTCAAATGCTTCTTGAGTCTGTTCATTGTAAAAACAATGACTGTAAAAAACAGGAATTTCAAACAGCATCCAGCCACTGATATTATAACGTTCCTTTTCGATATAGGATATACAATTATGTAGACGCATAAACCTCTCATCTTCATATTGTCCTTGTTCAAGATCATTCATTTTTAATAAGTAGCTTTGTAGGAATTCTTTTAAACCATCGTTTGTGGTGTTCTTATGTAGTTCTTCTGCAATAAGTATTTTATTTATGATTGTTCTCTCCCATTCATTCTTAGTGTTTTTTGTCTGATGAGTTAAGCCGACTTGTCCGATAATTTCTACCGGCTTCAGTTTACAGCTTCCAATTGTTCCACTAGGTGTGTGAAATTTCGCTCCACCTTCTCGTATCGTTCCAAGTCGCCTTTCATAATCGCGTCCTCCATCTGATCTCCATAATCTTCTAGCTGCCGCAATAAAGTATGACGTTCATTCAGATGTGCTTTTTGTTCCTTAATGTTCAATGTGTCTCTTACTGCAGGTTCAGGGGAGTCGTCATTCGTTAAAAGATGTGCTCCTAGAACTAAAACAACTACTATAATTAAAACAATTACAAAGACCTCAGCATGACTAGGATCTAATGTCCTACTAGTTCTAGTTTGATAAACAAGAGCTGTTATTACAACTACTAAAATTATCACTAATATTATTAGCACTAAAGTTGACATTGTATCCATTCGATTTCCTCCCAAATTGAGCTGATGTAAAATAATTTCTTATTTTTAATTTTTATCATGGTGGATTTAACGGATTTTGCTGTTCCAACTCATGTCTTGTTCCATCTTTTCGATCAGATGCTTCACTTCTTCGTTATTTTTTTCAGCCCACTGATATAATTCCTCTAGAACCAGATGTGCTGGTTTTTGATTATCGTAAACTGAAATGACAGCAGTAAGTCCTTCCTTGTTCTCGATGTTTTCCATCGTCACATGACCAACACCGGCATTCATTTCAGTCCACTTTTTTTGTAAGACTTTTAAGAACTTTCATAATGCTACCTCCAGATTATATTTTTTGTATCTGACCTAATCATTTTTACATCTATTTGTCACCTTTGAGGGTAACTGTAGCTCTAAGCACAACTGGTTATTTTGCTTCCTTGAGCTCTGCAGCAAGTTTATCGGCTTTTTTATGCAGATCCTTAAGGTGTTTTTCCATTTTCACGCGAACCGACTTGATGGTCATGACACTTATTTGAGCTTCTACCTCGCGGATCTCGGCGGCTAACGCTGAGATTTTACTTAACACTACCTGTTTTTTCATTTTGATGCTCCTTTCTCTCGGTTGTCGAGTGCCCTGCAAGGAGGGTCACGCCACACTATTAACGATTACTCAACCTCACGGCTTAAATTTTGGATTGCTGTTAGCATGCGCTCTAATCCGTAATAGTCCAGCGGATCAACGACATCACGCAACGTTTCATCATAAAAAGGGTTATAAATGTCTTGGATTGATTCAGATTCAAATAGTGGTATGCTTTCATCCATGTTTTGTTGTATAAAATCATATTGATAATTTCGAATAAGGACCTTGGTCAGTTCCACCGCTACCTCTTTAGGTACTTTTCGAAGCAAACCAGAATAAGCGGAATTAATATCCTTCCTGTATACGTCGATATCCCAGCTGTGAACTTCTTCGCCTTCCATCATTTTAAATCCGATAAATCCCTTTTCGTTAATCCCGATCGATACAAGTTCTTTGCTTCCTTCGATGCTGGCAAAGTGCGCGTTTAGTTCTTTATCTTCAATAACGACTCTAATTTTCATTTTCATGCTCCTTATATTCCTTCGTTTATTTTTGGGGTTAGACTTAGGGCAGTTAAAAGAACAGATTCATCCAAGAAATAAGATTCATTGGCCATGAATTATCTGGCAGGCTACGTGAAATATCCTGGCGTACTATAAAAAAGCAGCTCGATCCTCTTCGGATAGCGAGCTGCTTTTAATTTGATTATAATATGATCTGTTTCGGTGCTGCCTTTTCCGGCCCCCAATCATCAAGGACTGTGATAAACCACGGCCAGATCAGGTTAGCGATAGGATCAATTTCGGCGCTGTCGATGAGTGTTTCATCCTCCTACATGTCGCTTAATACGTAAACCTTTCTGGCCATTAGGCCAAAGTCTCTGTATTTTTAGCGAAGGCTAGATCATTCAGCGACGTAGCAAGATCGTTTTCCTACATCGGCAGGTCATGGCGTTTCAAATGGAAGTTATCTGTATTAGGTGGTGATGTTATGCCTCCTTGACCTCGCCTTTTGCCCACTGTGCAAATGATTTCAGGCTGAGTACAAAAGTTTTCCCTTTTTCTTTACCTGCAATCTGTTCATATTCAATCCCATCGTTCTGAAATCCATACATCCAGTCAGAATAAGGAACTCCGGTGCGTAAAACCTTGCGGGCCGAATACGATCTTGGCCCTTCTTTGCCATTGTGGTATGTTACGCCAACTTGGATAAGTGATCGTTTCACTCGGTTATTCCCTCCTTGACCGGCTCACAATGATTCAATGCATATGGGCTACCTGCGTCACAGACGGCTTTATCTCCGTTATATAGGGTTAGATCCCCTTCCCATTTGCCTAGAGTGAGAATGTCACCAACCTTTGCAGATCCTTCCCATCCGTCTTGGATGTCTATGATTACTCGGTATTTCATTCTTCAATTTTCTCCCTGACCGCAAGATTGGACTTTGCACGATCCCGATATTCACGAGCCTTTTCCCTTGCTTCTTCCCTGGTATCACATTCCATTAGACCCGAAGTTGTTGATTTATCAGCGATATAGGCCTGTTTACCGTTGATTAAAATAATCGGGATGAACTTCGTATACACTGCTCGACCTCTCAAAAATGACAATTTCCTCGTTTGTATCCTGTCACTCACCGTTTGGATCTGTGTCATTCGGTTGTTTCCTCCCCTGGAAGGTTGATAACCGCATAGTGGGTGACATCATAAAGCCAATGTCCGTTATATGATTGCCAGCCTTCTGATTTGATACTTGCTGATGTAATGCCGCCTATATGGATTACGAAATACATCCCTTTTTCTGGCGGATTCTCAGGATCGTACTTTATCCAAGGTATCGCTGATTTCTGGTTAAACAACTCGTCATATTCCTGTTCCAGTTCCGTAAGTTCTCTTCGGGTCTCCTGTTCGGATTCGAATAATTTGCTAACCAACGTTCTTAGTTGGGAATGAGGAAAGTTTTCACCATCTATATACCGTTGGATTGCTTTATAGATCGCTTCTCTTTCTCTTGCATGCATTGTTTATTCCTCCTCTTTAAAGAGCAAATTTGCCTCCGAAAAGGTAATTTGTTAAGAGTGTATTTCAACGATATTTATTTATCCATCAGTTTGTGTTGTTTCCTCCCCTGGAAGGTTGATGGGGTTACCTTTGAAATCAAATACTGATGCAAGCTCATCCTTTCTTGTTAAGCGCCATCCTGTGTCCCCTTGATCAGATGCGATTGTTAGACGGTCGCCTCTTTCAACCACTTCATATTCCAAACCCTTTTTCCAAGTGTGAGATCCTAAATATAAATCATCATTTGGAATTGCGATGTACTTGTTCATTCTCTTTCTCCCTCCTCTAATACTGCCAGTAATGCGGCCTTACATATAGCTTTCATCTCCCACTTCATCACCTTGTCAGCGACCAAGGCATTCAAAGCTGGTCCCGGCACCATATCCAATATCTCTTCCCGTTTCATTTGGTTTCCTCCTTTGGATAAAGGGATGACACAGCATTATGCAGTATTTCAACCATTACATTGGCTGCCGATCCTTCGTCATGCCATAGACCATATTCTCTTATTGCTTTATCTATTGCTTCTCTTAGCTTCTTTTCACGGGCTTCTGCGTCTATTGCTCTTTGGATGGCGTGAGGAGCGATAACATCATATACAAATTCTGTTATATCCCCTTCTTCATCCTGTCTTAAGGCTTCTAGGTCTTGCAGCAAGTCACGCATTTCCATATCCTTTTCCCCTTTCCACTACATCACAATCGTGGTTATTCACATCCATCCTCCTTATTCAGAGGAAAGGCGATAAAATCACAAACCATTTTACTTCTTAATCGCGCCGCCACTTGTTCTGCCACCTTTTTCGTTTTGTATACCTTAGCTTCCGTCTTCGGACCAGCGCTAGGGAATCGTTCCCCTTGGTAAATGTAGTTTTTACCGATGTAGTATCCAAACTCGCTATCGTATAAGGCCCACCCTTCTAATTCACTCATTCATAACTACCCTCCACTTGATCGGGATTGATTGTCATATCACTTCTTATAACCAGGGCCTTCGGTAAAGGCATCTAATGAGTTAGCTTCCAATTCCTTGAGCTATTCTCCACGATGGTTGATTGTATGAGTGTTTCTTATCATCCCATTGCATCGTGACTTCCAGACTTTGATCAAGAGAGGTATCTCCCGGCAAACTACCTTTTGAGAATAGATGTTGCTCAATCCAGCGTATCTGCTCTTCAGGTACTACCGCTTTCTCCCAATGACGCTCATGAAAAATATCACCAAAAAACGCCAACCGAATTTTTGTTGCGATGCGCTCAATGCTACTTTGAATTCCTGGTGGGCTGTAGGAAGTAATAATGATTGTAATTAACTTACCCTCTTGTAAGTCCTCTTCCTGGCCAACTCTCATTTCTACGTCACAATCATAGACGGTGACGTCGCCTGCATCGTTTGGAACCAAGTGGCCCGTAAGATAAGGCCATTTGAAACGATAGATGCCTGGATGTAATACAACTTCTTTTTTCATAGTAAGACACTCCCTTTTCTTTAAGTTTTGATTACCTTTTCTTATAGTATAAATGGTAATCTTTAAATCGAGTAACAAAGACTGACTACTCACTTTCAAAATTTCCTATTGCGCCGGATTAATATCCGGTGTTATTGCACTTTGCTTCCGTTAAATGTCTGTTTTAATTGATGGACATTATACTAGATCTAAGTTTAACCAGAAAATAACAAAGGAGAAGCCCCCGCACTGGAGGCTTCTCCTTTGTTTTTCCGTTTAGCTTAAAGCTTCAGCAGATATCTTTTATCTTATCGAGCTATTTCCTCTAAAGTAGCAGCTCTCTCACTTCTGACACTCTTCCTTGTTTTAGCCGGACTAGCTTCACTCCTGGATCGGGCAACGGCGCATGTGATCTGCACGACAAGACCAATCATGGCTTTGATGTGGTAGGGTAACTATTCTGCAGGATCAAACTTTAAATATAAGCACGTTCCAACACAGGCAGTCTCATCTTCCCCTGCTTAGTCCAATGTCTATACCTCACATCAACAAAAATTTGGGGCTCTACGTATGCAAACTGTTCATTTTCTTTAATCGTTGCTTTCAGTAGCTTCGGGAAGAATTGCCGGCGAATACTCGGCGTGATGCCATACTTCAGCATACCGACTGGATGAATCTCCCCGTCTCTCTCTATGCCAAGGAGCCAGGCTATTTCCTTTTTGGAGTAGCCCAGTACCAAACATCTTTCTCTATGGTATACAACAGCTCGCTGCCATACACTTTTAGGACGTTTTCCTGAGTAATAACGCCTATTTCGATGTTTTATCACAATTCCTTCTAGCTCCTGTTGCTGGCACAAACTAAATAAGGTCTTGAAGCTATGCTCTACGTACCTTATTTTCTTTATACTTTCGTTCTCCGAGAATGCTTCCTCAAGAATCTCTTTTCTTGTCATAAGATCTAATGATGTCAAATCTTTTCCCTTGTACTTTAATATATCGAAAGCAACAAAGTTTAGCCCCGGTGTTCTACCCTGTGAGTTTTTTGAGTTCGACATGAACCGGCTCATGGTTGCTTCAAAGTCAGGCTTACCGGTAGCGGGATCACAAACCACAATCTCACCGTCTAAAATCGTTCCTTTTCCAATGGCCTTTGCTGCTGCTTGGGTAATTTCTTGAAATCTATAGGTTATTTCATTGTTATGCCTCGTATATAGACGTACCTGGGCATCACTACTTAGGATACCTCGTATTCCATCTATTTTAAGCTCTGCAATATGATCTGTTGATTCAAATACTTCATTTGCATCCACTAACAACATAGGATCTACATACATTTTAATCACCTGCAGATGAGCTTACCATACTCTGTTGACTCAAAATAGCGGTAGATCATTCCACCATTACAATGTAAGTCACAGGAGAATATGGTAGTAAGTAAAATTGATATTGTCCGCGTGCAGTGGACAATTTCTCAATTATACACTAGAAAATTGCAGGCGTATTCCTTGGGGTTCCTCCTGAAAATTTGGAGTTGCTTTTTTGGTGAGAGTCTGGTACTTAGCTCTTTTTCCATTATTTTTTGGTTTTGTTGTTGTGAAGTTTTCACATAGTTAAATAATCATATAGATAAGCAGTATTTGTCCTTAGCTCAAATGTTATTGAAAAAAAATCCGACTTCTTTTGGAAGTCGGAGCATCATTATAAATTCTCAATCAACTATTCGTTGCTTTTGAACCTGCTTCGTGGAGGCTGTTGGAGGATTTCTTTTTTTTCTTATTTTCATGTTCTTGGTTTTAGCAAATTGAATAATGTCTTGAGCCAAACGTGATCCGGAATCAATGCCCTTGGTTTTCATAGTCATCACCTCTACTCACAGTATCGCCAAGGCTTTTTGGCTGCATACATGCTTGTCATACATTGCTGAGTTGATCATAAAATTAAAATAACACAGCATCGCGTGAACGATGTTGCAGACATAACTTAAGGGGGAGGGATCAATTTTGACTGTTGAGGGAAGGAAAACCCGGAGCGATAAAAAGAGAGCGATAGCAGCACCACTGACAGCAGCTCAATACGAGCAAATATTTATGCTAAGCTATCTCTGCGAATTACCCATGAAAACGATCGGCGAAGCCTTGACCATCCGGGGATATGAAAAGGATGAAGTGGTCGGTATTTTTCAAGCGTATTTAAAACGTAATTTGGCATACAAAACAAACCGTTTCATATTCGGTCACCTGGATAACGAGACTTATAAGCTTGGAAAAACCGGAAAACGGTTGTCTATGCGACTAAGAACAACGGATTATGAACTGATATCCCAGTTAGCATATGCGATGGATTTATCCGTGCAGAGTGCAGCAGCATCGATCATCACTGAAGTTCTTAGGAATGATAAGTTGAAGTACGACATTATGGCCCAGTTGATAAAGAATAGCCTGGATGAAGCAACAAATGAGCAGATCAGGAATTTAGCCGGCCAGATCAATATGAAGAGTCCACAAGAATACATTACGTTAAGTATGGTTCTGGCATATGCACTAGAAAAGGCTATTGAAGAACAAGTAAAGGTACGAATCATACTTAACGGGTGGTTGAGAAATATAAAGGTGGTTTAGTTATGGCTAGATCTACCGAGACTATCCAGTATTTTTGGTTCAAAGCAGTGTCCTCTACCAGTAGGCATCCTAAAACACATCTTAGGTGTCTACTGGTTCATTTTCTTCTTAAGTCTGTAATAAGACGATTTATGCGGAGCGAGCTGAATCGATAATCTGTTCGTCCCTTGCTTCGATTTGATTGATAAATTTGTTCTCAAGGCCTACGAGAATACGGACATTGTGGGCTAAGGCGGCCAAACCATCCATCGACTCCGGAGCCTTTGTCGTTTTAAATTGTTCATCCATCAGCTTCCCGTATTTTCGTCCCGACAACCAGGTTGAGGAATCAGCTGAGAACCACGGAAATTCATTAATGAGTGAAGATGATCCTCCAAGCCAATGAAACCGTTCGTCTGGGAAGGCAGCAAAAATTTGTGCGAAGAGAGTACGCTTTGCTGCTTCCTTCATGCCGACCGTTGCTCCGATGGCGATAACCTCATGATCATCTTTGACCAGTCTTTCCAACTCCTGCAGATCTCCCATCGCTGGAAATACGGGAACCGGAGATAGCCCCAGGCTGCGGAGGTATGCATCGTTGGCTGCTGAAGCTGCTTCATTACCCACGACGTCCAGCGTGATAAATGAGTGTATTATGTCTTGGTGCTGCAGCACGAACTTGGCATAGTCACGGACGTCGATCTCTTGTACATCTTTTCCCGCTTCCCGGCGCTTCCAGATCGTAAATGCCCCGGAGTCTAGCATAACTTTGAGACCGAGGCGCTGGACATGCTTACGCCAGTTGCCATAACGATCGTTTCTCAGATAGTAATACGACATGAGGACGAATTGGGCGCCGTTAGCCTTTGCGACTTCCAGATCTCTAACCGCTCGATCACAACCAGAAAAGAAAAACCTTACGCCGATTACGGTTAGACGAAATCCGTGTGCTCCGGACGTCAATTTGGACATTCCTTTAAAAATAGACATTAATAGGCCAAGAAGCGCGGAAGAAAAGTTCGAGAATGCTTCGAGCTGCTTTCGAGTTACGGTCCGACGTACAAACAACTCTCGAATTGCTCCTTTTAGCTTGTATAATTCGATGGTATTAACCATTTTTCCATTAGCGCTTTTAAAGTAAACACGTCGTGAATCATGTTCAACAACGTTAACAATTGCACCGCGACCTGTGCGGAATTTGCTGTTTTTGCGGAACCAGTTTCTCATTCTTCGTACTGCCATTCTCTCAAAGTGCATTTCTTCATCCTCCTTGTCTTTTCATTCATTTCTAACCTTCATGCGTAGCTATTTATTCTTAACTGATGTTCATTTGCGGATGGTAGATAAAAAATAAACGTTCACAGCAATGCCGTGAACGTTATGTGCAGACTTTTGTACTCTTGTACCAGCATTGCGCATTTTTCTATTCATTTCCACGATGAGGAGTAGCTCAACATACTGATCTGTGTCTTTTGTAATTTACTCGGTAAATCGTATTGATAATGTCATGCTGGGTAACTTTCTTATGTTGATATCTTCTTGCGTAGGTTCCTATAAATTCTTCAACGTCCCCATTGTTTTTAAGATGTGAAATCATTTCAAATAGCTCTGCTTCGGTATGATGAATACATGAAGTTTTGTACTTCATGAAAGATTCGACTCGACTTTTCACAAATTGTGTAGGCTGCTGCAGATTTGAGTTTTCCATAACTTCGATGACATGAGGTCGAATCAGCATGTAACATTCAGTTAAGGCCTCAATTCCCTCGATCTTCTTAACCTTCCAGTAACTTTCGACGAATGCAGTAAATCGATAGCGCTTAAATAGTTTCACGTTAGATGCCTCATACGCATATTTGTTGACCTTGATGACGACATGATCCAACTCGATTCGTTCGTTCGGCGCATAGACGCTACCAAATACAAGGCCATAGGTTTGTTTATTTTGAACGTTTGGCTGGATCACGTCAATCAGCACTCCTTCTAAACCGAGCTTACGGTTTCGATATGGACGAAGCTCCTCCCTCGTATCCATTTTTGTGTTCATTTGTATGTACTCCTTTTTTTTATGATTATGTATTCTGTGACGATCTGAATTTGAATCAAATACTTCTCTCTATCTATAGGTGGGTTCGCATTATTTTTTAGCGGAGCCACAACAATTTTCCCGCCTTATTGTTTATATTTATCTCCTTTTATCACTATATTAATTCTGTATTATCTTATTGATATAGATTAAAATAAATCTCAAATCTCTGAATGCACAGTTTTTTACTTGTTAAACAAAATTAATTTGTGCTAATATTATCTTGTGAATTTTAAATCTTTTGAGTAACAGTTGTTCGAATTTCTTTGAAAAACGAAAGGTATGTGAAGCACATTATGAGCACCGATAATAAACTTCAATCTTTTTCGATGTATGCTGTATTGGAAAAACCCCTCGTTGATTTTTTGGAACAGGGAGACGGAATCAAAGTTCTTCCGGTGTATGAGGAAAAACATTATCCGGACGCCGAGGTGGTGGATGCATCTCTAATCAATTTAATTAAGCTTCTTTCAACAGCATTCGGACGTTGCCGGCTGCCGCAAGCTTATAAAATCATTGATCGTATTCAAGATACGAATGCGAGAAAAAAGACGCTCCGATTTCGTTCGCGACATCCTCTCTTCACGGATGGTTCACCCAAACATCAGAATCTTTGCTTGGTTAGTGGCATGGTATATCTTGAGATTCCCATCCTTCCTTATTTTGATGGAATCAATATATTGGCCGCTGAGGAACATCCCTCTTTGGACGTCTCTGATAATCCGGTTGACTATCCAGCCCTTATTCTTCGTAAAAGTGCCGATCTCATTTACTAACCGAGGTGGAAACCCTGAATTGAGTGACAGCATTACCTATGGGCTAAAGACTCCATAGATTTGGCATAGGAAATGGGAAGTCTATCTTCCCTTTAGTTTCAGAATAATCTGGAATTCAAGGGAGGTTAGAAATGATCTCCATAACGTTATGTTGTCTAGATAAATACATCTTAGAAGAAGGAGGGCGTTGGAATAATACACTACATAGCATAAACGTCTGGCTAGGGATTGTATTCCCGAAGTCTAGGCGGGATTACAACCCTTTAGCTACAATATTAGTAAAGGGGTAAACACCATTGAGGAAGTTTAAAAAGTTTCTTTCGTCTGTCTTGGTTGTGAGTATGACTGTAAGTTTATTTGTAGGTTTAGGAAGTAAAGAAGTTGAAGCAGCCGTAGCAAGAAATAACCATGGGGATTCTGGACTGGTTATGAAAGCTGGAGCACAGATTACACCTTCGTTTGATGGCTCCAAACTAGTGTATTGGTCCAGTAACGGTGATGGTCCCTTGCAATATTATGATGTTGCAAGTAAAACAGCTAAATCGTTTTCTACTGCTGCTGGTCAGAGAAATAAAGGTGTAGCGTTCTCAAAAGACGGAAGTAAAGTTGTCTGGACGAGAGGGTCGAAGATTGATACAGCTAGTACGGACCAAGCGGTTTATATTTATGATACAGCTACTGGTGTTGAAGAGAAGATTAGTGGGACAGACAAAGTGTTGGGCTGGCCTACTATAACTCCAGACGCTAGTAAAGTAGCATATCTTGCAAAAGATGGAAGTACCAGCGGTTTAATCAAAGTGTATGATGTTTCTGCTAAAACGTTGGAAGTCCTTAATTTGCCTGCGGGATCACATAACCCTGTGAATTCTATGCATCCACAACAGCATACGACGTTACTGTATACAGGGGATGGAAGTTCTCTTCTTATATCTTATACAACTAACACTGCTAACAGAATGCAAGCTATAGGCACTTATAAGTATGATGTGAATGCTGGAACATTCGATACTATATTGACTCCTTCTTCGAAGTATTACTCTTCATCTTCTAATAAGGGTGGTCAAGGTATTATCTCAACAAACTCTGATGGGAGTAAGTTCATCGAGTATGTGAATAATACAGTGTCCGAAGGTGCTGGATTGTACCTTGTGGATTCAGCTAGTGCAAACAGAGTCCGGCTAACTCAAGAGGAAATGTTTCCGCAATATGCAGCAGGGACATTGACCGAGGATGCTAAGTATGCAATTCTTCCAAATGTAAAAGGAATAATGGCCACCGATACATTAGAAGTGGTAGACCCAGAATTATCGATGGGATTTTACAAATTCTACGGTCTATCGGGAGACGGACAGAAGTTATTTTCTTTAACAGGAACCTCTGCACTTGATTTAGTGGAGTATTCCTTCCCAAGTTTGACTAATGGGACAAGTTTTATAGCACCCACAAGTGGTACTACTATAACCGCTAGTGTTCCTGGGGATTTCGAGACTGGTAAGATAGAATGGACCCCGAATCAAACTACAACTGAATTTGATTTGTACATTGACGGTAAGTTAAGCACAACTTTCTTTACAAAGAATGTAAGTCCAACACCGAATGGGACTATAACTTATAATTTATTAAGCTATCCTTATTCCGGTTCAATTGACTTGAAAATTGTAGAGAAAAATAGTTCAGGTTCTGTAGAAAGTAACACTTTCACACTAAATGTGGTAGATCTGCCAGCCAAGCTTGGTAACCTTGATACCTATGCCACTGCCTATGTGGACTTCATGGGACAAAAGTGGTCACTGGTTGGAGATAACTATTTGTTAAAGGTTAATCCATTGAGCACTTCAACTCCGTTTGATAAAGGCGGAAGTGGAATCTATGATCCTCTTAAAGCGGACAACATAGGCAGTTATTTGAAGGCTTGGTTCGAAGGTAATGCAACTCCAGAAGAACAGGCTATGGTTTCCTTACACACTTGGACTGTTCCACAGCATACCAATCTTTCTAATTCCTATACCGTACGATCAAAGATCGGGATGCTGACATCACATGAAGCTAACGCTCTAAGAGCAGGTAAAGTTCTTAATACTACTGGAAGTTCTTCGGTATGGTTGATGAACACATATGGCGGTAATGGATATAACACCATGACTATGAGTAAGAGTGGTAATCTCATTAACACTAGTAATGCGAATGCAAATGCTACTTACGTATCGACATTGCCTTCCTTGCATCTGGAACCGACTGTTAGTGTTTCGGGAGGAGATGGGTCATTTACAAATCCATTTACTTTGAATACGGTTCCTACACAGCCACAAGTTCCTGCAGTAACGAATCTTGTTGGAGTTTCTAACTCTAAGGAGAATGCTAGTCTTAGCTGGACAGCTGTTCCAAATGCTACTGAATATGTCGTGAAGCGAGATGGAGTGGTTGTAGGTAACCCTACTACAAATTCTTTCTCCGAAAATGGTTTGACAGCCGACACAAGCTATGGTTATTCCGTTCACGCTAAAATAGGTGCGACTGAAGGTAATGCTGCGAGTGTCACCGTTAAAACACAACCGGATATCCCTCAAGTAACAAATATTAAATTGGAAGAACTGAGATTTGGGCATGTCAAGATTAGTTTCGATCCAGTATCGGGAGCAACTAATTATGCTTTGAAGCGCAATGGTTCGAATATTGGAAGTGTGTATGAGACTTATTTTGAGCACAATGGGCCTATGGTTGTAGGGACTGATTATACTTATGAAATCCGTGCGATCGTGAACGGTGTTCATGGACCTGCCGGTAGCATAACTGTTACAGCTCCAGAGAAAGTGCCTACACCTCAGAATTTTGTAGGGGTGTCGGACAGTCCTACTAGCAATAAACTTTCGTGGGACCCGGTCGCTAATGCAACAGAGTATAGATTGCTACAGGATGGAGCACTTTTCATTAGAAAAGAACTTTCCACCCAAACAGGGACCAGTTTCGATCATACTGGTTTGACGCCTAATACTCCGTACAACTATTATCTTCAAGCAAAAATTGGAGATGTCTATAGTGATCCGGTTATTATAACTGTTAGAACTATGGACTCTATTCCTTTAACTGCTCCACAGGATTTTAAAGTAACAGGCAAGACAGATAAAACTGTAAGCTTGTCTTGGACTCCTGTTCCGGGAGCAACAGGTTATGAGATTAAAGATGTGGCAACGGGAGCTGTTCTCTATGATGGAGGTACTGTAACAGTTGCAACTATTTCTGGTCTGAATCCAAGTACTGACTATACATTCGAAATTGTAGCTAAAGATGGTTCTGCACAAACCAGTCCTAGTAGTTCTGTAAGTATAACTACAAGTTCGGAAGTAATTCCTTATCCTGCAGGGTTTACTGTAACTAAGGTAACTTATGATCAAGTAGATCTTATTTGGGAACTTGTTCCGAATGTAGATAGCTATACGGTGTATAGAGATGGAGTTGCATTAGACACTATCGATTATACGTTTTATACAGATAACACTGTAACTGAAAGCACTAAGTACATTTATAGTGTGGTCGCAAATAAAGGTGGACAATCGTCTCAACCCGCTTTAAAAGAGGTCAATACTCCTGCTCGTCCTATTGATGGTCAAGCACCGGGAATGCCTACAGGCTTGAAGGTTGTAAGAGCTTATGCAGACAAGGTCAAGCTGCAATGGGATATGGTTTTGGATGCTTCCGAGTATGAAGTTTATCGTAATGGAACTAACCTTGTATATAAAGGACCTTTGACTGTTCTTACCGATGATACTACTGGACCAGAAGAAACTTATGCGTATCTTGTGGTAGCAGTTAACCAATTCGGTAAAACAGCTGGAGCACCTGTTAGCGTTACAACACCAGCAGAAGCTCCACAGATTATTATCACTCCAAGTCCTGCACCGGCTGAAGGAACGATCACTTTCAAGTTTAATGTGGTCGAAGGTGCTTATGAGTATCATGTAGAGCGTAACCCGCATTGGGTTTATACAGCTAATGGTGATGGAACGTTCCATAAGACTTACGAAAATACTGCTACTGGAGAAGTTCGTGATTACGGTAACGTAACTCCTGAAGATGGAAAACTTCCTTTCTATGAGGAAGGTGTCGCTGCAGGTCAGAACTATACGTACGAAATCACTGCCGTAAGAATGGCTGCTGATGGCACTCCTGAAGTAGTAGGTGGCGGTGAAGTTTCCGTTGATACGCCTAACGACGGTAGTGGCGTAACTGTACCTGATCCAAATGGAAATGGTGGCGGAACAACTCCTCCAACCAATCCTGGAGACGGTGGAACAAATCCTGGTGATGGTGGTGGAACAACTCCTCCAACTAATCCTGGAGATGGTGGTAATAACGGCGGAGGAACAACTCCTGGAACTGGTGGTGGAAGCACTACTCCTCCTAGTGATGGAAATGGTGGTACAACTACGCCTCCAACTGAAGGTAATGGTGGAACTACAACTCCTCCGACTACTGGAGAAGATGGAAAAGGTACAGGTGAGGAAGGCAGTAAAGGTGATTCCGGAAATACTTCTTCTGAGCCGGTAGAGTTTAAAGATGTAGAAGAAAATCATTTTGCTAGTGATGCTATTAAAGAACTTTCTTCTAAAGGAATTATCACTGGTTATACAGATGGAAGCTTTGCTCCTAATAAAACTGTAACTCGGGCAGAATTTGCAATCATGTTGAAACGTGCTTTGGGTCTTGAAGAGGTTGGTGAATACACTAATACTTTCAAAGACTTTAAACAAACTTCTTGGTATGCCCAGGAACTTACAGTTGCTCTCAGCAATGGTATTACTAAAGGTTTCACCGACAATACGTATAGACCAAATGAAATTATTCCTCGTGAGCAAGCTGCAATTATGGTATCTAATGTTTTGAGAGAGAAAGGTCTTCAATATGAAGGTACTTCCCTCAAATTTAAGGATTCCACAGATATCATTTCTTGGGCTGTAGAAGATGTTAAGTTTGCTGCAGAAAAAGGAATTATCAAAGGTTATTCCAATGGTAAATTCTTGCCTAAAGCAAATATTACCCGTGCAGAAACTGCTGTAATGATTCAGCGTCTTCTGTCCTTGATTACTGATTAATCTTCAGATTTGCTAGAGGTACTGAGTAATATCAGTACCTCTATGGAGATTTGAAATCCATGATGATCAGGTTGACTAGCCGGCTTTTATTCATCTTAAGGAAACCGATCTGTTATATTCTAAACTACATAAGGAGAGATAAAATTATGGGAAGTTTGTCTGATAATAAACAACGTGCTAGTCTCCCATCGTATGCTAGCCAGCAGCAGCTCATCGCGGAAATTCCGTTACTCATACAAAGTATGCGTAAGCAAACAGCTCTGTTTCAGCAAATGTCTAAGAATCAAGTGATTCTCTCTACTCATCAACTGAATGCGATCAATAAGCAAAACGAACTTTCAGAGCGTCTCCTAGAAACAGTAGATGAATTATCGAAAGATACAAAAGTCACTAATTTATTGCTTTCCGAGCTTATTGCGATTCATCGAACCGTGGTTTCGGATGATACAGATGCCCAGCGAGAATTCATTCTGGGGGATGCGCAGCGTAGCGTAGCGAAAGAAAAATAAAATTACGGGGTTAAGAAAGAGGTTCTAGATGCGTAAATCAAGAGTGGTAGCATTAGTAATCGCAAGTGTCGTAGCAAGCAGTGTTATTACATATAATGTCACATACAAAATACTTACTGAAAAAATCAAAAATATAGAAGCTATAGCGGAGGTGTTCTCAAATATAAATTATGTGTCTGAGCTTATCAGTATTGTAAACTCATACATAAATGATGATACTTCTTCCCAGGAATATGCCTATATCCGTTTAGATATAATATCAGATCAATTCAATGAAGGTAACACAAAAGAACTATCTTCAAAAATTAAAGTACTCTCTAAAATGGTAAAAGACGAAACAAAAGAAGATGTAGCTATTTATTGGCAAGAAAATATCGCCCCTGAAATTGCCAATCACTTTGAAAGTACGAAAGATATGTACTCAACGGAATAGTACCCTCATTACTTCCGTAAACAAAGAAAAAGGGTAGCCGTCAGTTTTATTGAAAGTTGGGGGAAGTTCATTAAAGCTAACAATAATAAGTGATTGTATATAATGTTAAACATTTTATTAGCTAAATAAAAATGGATAGAGGTTTCAGAAAAAATCTGAATCTCTATCCTTTTCTTTTTGTTATTTACAACAA
>NZ_JBNDYG010000046.1:93096-99895 GCF_049893405.1 Paenibacillus sp. Dod16 | reverse complement strand
TCCTAGTGATTTCGCAATCGATTTCATGCTTTCTGATCCATTTTGATAACGCATAACTGCTTGTAATTTTTCGTCCGAACTAAAATTAGCCATAGAAAAAACTGCACCTCCAATGTTAGATGGTGTCTAACAATTGGGGTGCAGTTCATATAACGGGTGGTTTACTCTGCGGCTGAAAGCCTTTGTTGCTGGCCAGCCCTAAAAGGGCATTGAATGGTTCGCTAACTGCACTACTTTTTCGGCTACCCCTAAGGGGTCTATTTCTATTCCTTCCCCAAGACCTCCCTTACTCTATTGAGCGCTGCGGCGATCACTTTATCCATATCGTAGTACTTGTATTCGCCGAGACGCCCGCCGAATATGACATGCTGCTCGGCATCCGTCAATTGCTTGTATTTTGCGTACAGCATGCTGTTCTGCTCATCATTGATCGGATAGTAAGGCTCATCGCCCAGCTTCCACTCCACGCTATATTCGCGGGTAATCATCGTTTGCGGCTGTGTGCCAGAGTCAAAATGCTTATGCTCAATAATTCGCGTATATGGCGTTTCCAGATCGGTATAATTGACGACGGCGTTGCCTTGATAGTTATCCGTATCCAGCAACTCAGTCTCAAAGTTTAAACTGCGGTATGCCAGGACACCGAACCTGTAATTGAAATAAGCATCGACCGGCCCTGTGTACACAATGTGTTCCGCCAAACTGTCCCAATAGACTTTGTCGGCAAGATAATCCGTTTCCAGCTGCACTTCGATGCCATCGATCATCTTCTCCACCATCGCCGTATAGCCGCCTATGGGAATACCTTGATACGAATCGTTGAAATAGTTGTTATCATACGTGAAACGCACCGGCAATCGGCGTATAATAAAGGCAGGCAGTTCGTGGCAGGACCGCCCCCACTGCTTTTCCGTATAGCCGCGGATCAATTTCTCATAAATATCTCGCCCTACCAAATTAATCGCTTGCTCCTCCAACGTTCGTGGATTGTCCACAAAGCTGTCTCTTCGCTGCTGCTCGATTTTTTGCTTCGCTTCTTCCGGGGTGGTGACCCCCCACATTTGGTGAAAGGTATTCATATTAAACGGCAGATTGTAAAGCTCGCCCTTAAAGTTTGCCAACGGACTGTTCGTGAAACGGTTAAACTCCGCAAACTGATGGACATACTGCCAAATTTCCTTGCTGCTCGTATGAAAAATATGCGCGCCGTATCGGTGAACTTGAATATCCGCCACCTTTTCCGTATGGACATTGCCGCCGATATGATTTCGCTTGTCAAGGATGAAGCAGGTTTTGCCAGCTTTCTTTGCTTCATGGGCAAATACAGCTCCGTAAAGCCCTGCTCCGACAATCAAGAAGTCATATTTTTTCTGCATAAGTCCCTCCAAGTTAGTTAAAACCGACAACCTTTTGCGTAAGTTTGTACACGCCCACCGAGATGCTGCGTCCGATTCGTCCCGGCAGACTGAGCAGCCGCCCCATCATCCCGTAACGCAAACGATGGTACAGCTCCAGATCATATTCCATGATGAAGGACCAGAATGCCCGCTTTTTCTGCAAATTTTCCTTCGAACCTGAACGAATAAGCAAAATCGTCGAAATCATCGTTACGATTTCCAAATGATTAAATAAATACTGGCGCAGCTTGCAACTGCTAACGCTTTCCAGGTCTATCTGCTCGATCATCAGCTTGTTCACTTGTAACTGCTGATCAATTCGCCTAATCATAACCTGTTCATTAACCGATTGATCGGCACGCCCAATGAAATATCGATAGAAATCAACGTTGAGATAGAACAGGCTCTTTACATAAGGCAACGGCGTCGTAACAAATAAATTATCGACATAAAACGTATGCTTAGGCAGCATGAGCCTGCATTCCCGCAGCAGCGCCGTTCGGTAAATGAGCGAATGCATCATTAAATACTGCCCTTTGCGGAAGCGCCCGATCTCTTCCCACGTAAACACTTCATCTTCGGGAAAGACGTTTTCGTACTTCATGACCTTTTTATACTTGGCGCCCTCTTTTTCATAAACAAAATTGCTAATCAGCAAATCAATCGGCTGCCGCCTTGCGGCAAACCGCTCCAGTGCTGCTAATATTTTCAGATACGCTCGCGTGTCTACCCAATCGTCGCTGTCCACCACTTTGAGATATAAGCCGCTCGCGTGTCGGATACCTGCGTTAACCGCTTCGCCATGTCCTCCGTTAGCTTGATGAATGGGCTTGATGATGGCTGGATATTTTGCTGCGTATTCCTCCGCAATCTCCCCTGTTCTGTCGCTTGAACCGTCATTGACGATCAGGATTTCCACGTGATCCCCGCCAGGCAGCAAGGACTCGATGCAGCATCTCATATAATCCTGGGAATTATAACAAGGGATGACGACTGATAATAGCTTCATGTTACACAACCTTTACTCTGTACTCCTGATGATTAGCGTTTTAGTAGTATAGCATACTTCCATTGAGGCCACGGTCTCTAATATTCACCAACTTAAAACTAGCGGCACTCCAAGAAAGAAGCACCGCTTAGCCTTAATCATTCCTATTATTCTGTTACTTTCCATGTGCGGGAAACCGCAAACAGCACGTTCTTGCTTGCTTGGTACAAACTCTTTGTTGCGCCGACTTTCGTGGCCGGATCTTTCGCCGCTGCCAGCATGACTTTATTCTGATTATCGCCGCCCTGCCATACGGCCATCACGTCCAGCGATACGTCACCGCCTGCATAGATCATTTTTAGTGGATCCATATGCGGATACATATTAGCATCCGTAAGCACCAAGCCTTCAAAGCCCCACTCATTGCGCAGCACCTCTGTCAACAAGCCTTGATGCGCGCCAGCCCAGCTTGTGCCGATAAAATTGAAGGATGACATCACGCCAAGACTTGCACCTTCCTTCACGGCCAGCTCGAACGGCTTCAAGTAAATTTCACGAATCGCTTGCTCATTGGACCATACGAAAAATTGATTGCGGGCATTTTTTTCCTTGTCGTTAACGGCGAAATGCTTAATGTAGGTGATAATGCCTTTTTCGCGGGCCGCTTTTACGACCTCTGCAACGATTTTGCCTGAAAGCACCGCATCTTCGCTATAGTATTCAAAGTTTCTGCCGTTGAAAGGCGTGCGGTGAATATTCATCGCTGGCGAATACCAGCCGCTATAACCGAATGCTTGCGCTTCCTGGCCAATGCTGGTTCCCATCAAATAGGCTGCATCCTGGTTCCAGGTAGCTGCGAGCACACCTGGAGCCGCATACGTCACACCGACACCCTCGGTTCCCATAATCGGACCGGAATAAATGTTAGAGGCAATCGCCATCGAGCCATCCGGCTGCAGCGTCTTCGGCACGCCTAGACGTTCAATTTCCAGCAGTTGATAAGCGCCCATTCCTGCAATATTAGCCATTTCATCAAGTGTTAATTGCGACAGGAATTCATCCCAACGCGGATCGTCGTACGGCACATCCTTCATCTCAGCCAGCTTGATCGTTTGCTCCAATGTTTTGCCGAATTGCGGAAGATCGGCTTCGCTTAAGTCCAGCTCCGAATCTGTTGGCACTTTAGCGGTCAATGCATCAAGCACTGCCTGGGGAGCGGTAAAGTCCGCTTCCTGTGGACCGGTAAATGCACGGCTATTCGGATTCCAATCTCGAGTCAAATAATCATCCACGAAGAAGGCATCCTCGAACCGGTTGGTTGCCACTTGTCGATCCGTGGAACGCTTGCCGTCGTGCTCCTCATTATAGACAATTTCATTCTGAACCTTGTAAATCTCGGAATCGAGCTTGTCGTGCGCATTTTCCATCAGCATCAGCTCGTAATTGCCCGCTTCCAGCACATAGGCTTTATGCTCCTTCTCATCGTAAGAAGCCAAATCTTCGACGCTGAACGACAATGAGTAATAATCGGTTTGACCCGGCTCAATCATATTGGTCTTCTTGAACGTGACCAAATTCACAGATGCTTTCTCGATGGCTCCGGTATATGGAGGATTCGAGTAAATTTGAATGACATCCTTGCCCGCGACATCGCCTGTATTCTCAACGGAAACGCGCAATGTGATCGTTCCGTCTTCCTCGTTCATATCGACAATGTCCTTCTTGAAGGTTGTATAGCTAAGGCCATGACCGAACGGGAACAGCAGTTCTTCGTCGTAATTATAGCTGCTATCTGTAGCGTGTCTTGTTTCGTAATATTTGTAGCCAACATAAATGCCTTCCGCATAATGGCTGAAATATCCGGAATCCCCTTCAATATTCGTGTATTTATTGGACTCACCCGTCATGACACCATTGCTGTCCAGAGCGTTATAGTTTTTCGCTGCAGGGTTGTTCATCAAGTCCGCTGGCCATGTATCCACTAAACGGCCGGAAGGGTTGACGGTGCCATTCAAAATTTTTGCCAATGATTTGGTTCCGGTCTCACCCGGATAACTGATCCAGACGACGCTTTTAATCGCCGGATATTCGTTTAGAAAGTCAAGCTGCATCACGTTTGCAGAGTTAATGATCACGACGACATTCTCAAAATGTTTCGCTACAACTTCGAGCATCGCTGCTTCATCCTCAGCGAGCGACAGCTGAGCTGGCGTTAGGTCGGTATCCTCGCCGCCCCCTCTTCCAAGCACAACAAGTGCTGTATCGGAGAACGATTTCGCCTGATCAAGCAATGTTGAGCCGTCGCCGTATAATGAGCTGTCTTCATAAGCGGCTGCTGGCACTTCAGGCAAAATCATATTGTTGGTCTCGCCCAGAATTTCGGAATCGCTGCGGTTTTTCGGGGCCGCCGTTTCCTTAACGGATAGCTTGCCGTTTTTGTAGTAATTATAATGCAGATAGAGCAAATCGGGATTCAATTCAAGATTCCCTACGTCACGCAGCGCATCCTCCAGCTTAACCGCTTTCGTCACATCGGTTGCTGTCGAACCGCCAGAGTTGAACAGGGTTACAACGGAACGCGTGCCAAATACGTTGAGCTTGGCTTTATTATCTTCCGATGTCGCGATGGGCAGGAAGTTGTCCTTATTCTGCATTAATACAAAGCCCTCGTCGGTAATTTGCTCAATTGTTTCGGTGGCCGTTGTGTAAGAGAGCTTTTGCTCCTCGCTATCCGGCTTAAACTTGGCCAGGAACCAGTTGCCCGCACTTGTGATCACAAATGCATAGTAGAGCACACCAACGATCAGGACGATCAGTGCGCCTAGCGCGATCAGCCAATTTCTTTTTTTCTTGCTCATTGAACTCATTGAAATTCCCCTTTCATTAGCGCGGAAGCTTTCTCTCTGTATAGATCTGTTTAGCTTGCCTGAATATCAGGCTTTTGCTTAAAGATGATTTTAAAGATCGGGAAAAACACCCAGAAGGAAATGGCGCTGTTAATGATCATCGAAATGACATCCGCCGTGGTTTCCCCGGCACTGCCCATTTCCCATGTATTCATCAGCAAATTATAAATCGGTGCTTTATACAGGCCCTGAGCCGCGGCAGCCCCCAATGAAATGATGATATAAGCGATGACATACCAAAAAGCCGCCTGCCAAATATTGCTGTTGGATTTGAAGGTAATGTTTCGTTGCGCAAAGAAATTAATGATCTGTGCGATCGTGATCGACGTTTGCACCGCAAGAAAATACGCAAGCCCTCCGCCGCCGCCTGCAGACAATGCGCCAGCTGCATAATCAAATACATAGTAAACGCTGCCGTCAAAGTTATTCCCCAGCTGTAAAACCTGAAAGCTTGTATCGACCAGTGAAGTGTTGCCCAGCAGCGACTTGAACAGCGGCATAATGATGATCTGCAGCACCGTCACGCTATTACTGAGCAGGAAGAACATAAGAAATTGCGCGATGTTCGGATGTTTTTCCGTGTAATTGTTCCATAATCTGATTAGTCCTCTTGATTGTTGTTTCATTGCTGCCTCCTTAGTTTGATTTCGCCGTCTGCATCAGCTTTTTTCTTTCCTTCAGCAGATGACGCAACCCTTTAAAGAAGCTGCCATTCGCCATCATCAGCATACCATCCAACATTGGCATATTCATGATACCGCCCGTCATTCTTGCAATGCCTCTGAATGGCATATGGTATACCGACATCATGATTAAATTCGCCGTGCTTCGTTTTCCAATCTTGCGTAAAAACCAATGGGCAAAGGTGAGCGCAAGATATGCAAATCGGGCAAACCAGCCTTTGGCATATTGGCATTGCGCGATTGTATCATTGTAACCAAGCGGCTGCGTGCGATCCCAGGTCGCTGTTGGCACGGACCGGCCGAGCAGCTGTTCAAACTCATCCTGCGAGACACGGCTCGCCTGCCCAGAATAATAGGAAGGAAGCTTGGTTTGATCATATGGCAATGGCGCATCGGTGCCGGCTACGTGCAAAATGCCCTCTAAGCGAATATCTGCGCTGGATGCCCCGATCATTATATCGTATTCCGCTTCTTCCACTTCCCAGCGATTCGTTTTGACATTAAAGTAGCGGAAGGTTTTATCATCGAACGGAATATGGACGGCTTTGCTTTCGCCGGCTCGTAAAAATACTTTGCTAAAGCCTTTCAGTTCCTTTCGAGTCCGAAAGATGCCAGTAGATGCACAGCCGACATACAATTGGGCGATTTCCATCCCGTCTCGCGAACCACTGTTTGTAATCGTAAATGTTGCTCCCGATGCATCGATGGTCAAATCCGAATAATCGAAGGTGGTATAGCTTAAGCCGTAGCCGAACGGATACAGTACGTCAATATTTGCAGTATCGTAGTAACGATAACCGATAAACAAGGCTTCGCGATACTCGA
>NZ_JBNDYG010000046.1:60110-92974 GCF_049893405.1 Paenibacillus sp. Dod16 | reverse complement strand
CCAGAATCGCTTTTGCTCCCGCCTGGCCGCTTAAATAACCGTGCAGCAGCCCCTTCACTTGATGAATCCACGGCATTTCAATCGCGGAGCCGCATGACAATACGGCGACGATATTCGGGTTAGCCTGATAAAGCTCTTCCAGCAAGGCAACCTGATTGTCTGGCAGCCGCATATTTTGCCGATCCAGCCCTTCCGCCTCCGTTGCCTCATCCAGCCCGATATATAGCAGCACGATGTCGGCTTGCTTGGCAAGCGCACAAGCTCGGGCCACTTTCTTCCTGCTCTTTTTGCCGTAGCGCTCAAAGCCTGGTTCATAGCCGATACTGTCCAACCCGAATTGCTTCAGCGATTCCAGCGTATTATCCAGCGTGGTCGGATTGACAATCGATGATCCGGCCCCTTGGTAGCGCGGCTGCATCGCAAAGTCGCCGATCACGGCAATTTTGCTTGCCGGATTGAGCGGCAGAATGCCGCCTTCGTTCTTCAGCAACACAATCGACTCTTCCGCAGCCTGCTGGGCTGCAGCATGATGCTCATCGATGTCGAACGACGGCTGATGCTCGCCGTAAAATGCTTGCTCCGTCGTAAAAATCAAATGCAATAGCCGGTCCACGCACTGATCAAGCACTTCTTCATCCAGCTTGCCGCTCTTCACAGCCTGGACGATTTCAGCATTGGTTTCACCTGCAGTCGTAGGCATTTCCAGCTCATTACCGGCAATAAGTCCTGCCACACGGTCGTTGCTGCCACCCCAATCGGTAACAACAACGCCGTCATATCCCCACTCCTTGCGCAGAATGTCCTGCATCAAGTGCAGGTTCTCATTGGTATACTCCCCATTCACCTTATTGTAGGAGGACATGACGGTTTGCGGCTTGCCTTCATTGATGGCGATTTCAAAGGCTGTCAAATAAATCTCGCGCAGCGTCCGTTCATCGACAATGGTATCGATTGACATACGCCGCTCCTCCTGATTGTTGGCGGCAAAATGCTTCACACATGCCGAAATGCCATGCTCCTGAATGCCTCGAATATAGCCGGCGGCCAATTTTCCAGCGAGGTAAGGATCTTCACTAAAGTATTCAAAGTTTCTGCCGCACAGCGGATCCCGCTTCATGTTGATGCCCGGTCCTAGCAGTACATTCAGCTTTTGGGCAACTGCTTCTTTGCCCAGATAGCGGCCGATTTTTTCCCCCAGCTCCACATTCCAGCTGTTTGCCACTGTTGCAGCCGTTGGAAAGCATGTCGCTGGAAGGCTCGGATTTAGGCCGAGATGATCTGCTGCCTCCGCTTGCTTGCGAATGCCGTGCGGTCCATCGGCAAGGAAGATGCTATGGATTCCTAGGCGTTCTATCTCTTGTGTCTGCCAGAAATCTTTGCCTGACATTAAAGATGCTTTTTCTTCCAATGTCATTTTTTCAATAAGGTCTCTATATTTCATATTGTTCTCCACTTAATCCACATATTTTGTAATAAGACTACATTACATTGAACAGGAACTCTGATCGCTCAACACATAACGATTAAAGCGCATTCATTTCACCTCTGGCTTACTATATTCCTCACTGCTTCTTGTCCACTCGTCATCTGTGCTGCCCCCTTAAATTTCATATCGCCATTCTAGCATGGTTTTTTTCTTGCTAAGGAAAAACGCACAAACTGTATTTTTTTTTGCATGAACTGTCACGCGGGATTTAAAAGACAGCTAGCATACAACCGATGACACAGGGATTGCTTACCAACGCTAAATAAAAGAAAAACAGCAGATCCATGATGTATCTGCTGTTAACTCGCGCGCCCATGCTTCATCGGAATTAATATTTTCAGCTCGAACCAGTTATCCTGCTTGCCGATATTGACGACGCCGTCATATTTTTCAACGGAGTAGCGAATGCTTTTTAGTCCATAGCCATGATTCAAGGTATCCGTCTTCGTTGTAACCGGCAAGTCACCGTCCAGCTCCAGCTCGCCTTCGAAGTAATTTTCAAAGCGAATCATAATAAAGCTTTTTTGCGCAAATACCGATACATGAATCAGTCGCTTTTCCGCTTCTTCAATGTGCTGCTCGTATTCGATCGCATTATCCAGCCCATTGCCGAAAATTGTGCAGATGTCAATGACATCGATATCGTTGAGCAAGCTGCCGTCTGCTACACATGTGAGTGTAATCCCATTTTTAATGCAATATATATTTTTGCTTGCCAGCAGTGTATCCAAGACATGATTGCCCGTCTTGTTCTGCGCTTCGAATAATTTAATTTCATCCTCCATTTTCTTTAAGTAAGCATTGCGTTTTTCCGCATCCTCTTCAGCTCGGAGCGCAATCATTTGATGTTTTAAATCGTGATACTTGTAGTTAATCAGCTCGATGCTTTCTTTCGATTGTTGATACTGCGAGTACTGATGCTGAAGGATGTTCTGCACGGCTTTCAGCTCGTGACGGATGCGCAGCTCATTCAGCTGAATGTGATAAGCATATAGAATCGCAAAGCCGCCCAAATCCACGAGTGTGCGAATATTTAAGATTTCCTGCGCATACTGTCCGCTGAACGGTGTTTGCGTGCTGACAAAGCTTAAATTACTGATGCCAAACACAGCCGCTCCGATAAATACGGTCGACCACAGCTCGCGTGGTCTAATATTCAACTTGCCGTCATCCAGGATATGCCGCTTCTCCAGCAGCCAGATGATGGTAAACGCAGCGCCATATATGAGAATCAGCAACAGGGTTTCCTGCCATACTGGAGCTTGCTCTCCCTGCCAAATGAACACATGGACCTGCCATTCCAAAGAAGCCACAAATTCAGCCGCGACAAATGCCCTCACGCTGAAATATCCCGCTTCCACTAAGCTGATATTGCAGCTAGCATAGATAAAATAGAACATCATGCCGATCGCGGCAATCATACAGGGAATCCAAAAATAAATAGGCAAATCCTTGGTCAGCGTTAAAAACAATGACTGCACCATGAGAAAGCCGCCCGACAAAGCGAATAGGGCCCCGCCCTTCAACTGCTTCTTCAACGGCAATATATATACGATGCAAGCAAGCCATTCCGCAAGCGCGGTATACAAGCGTGGAAGCTCAAGAAGCACCGTATTCATTTAATAACTTCTCCCCAATAATTTGATAAGGCTTCCATAAACGCTTTGCGCTTGGGGCGACTGATCAGCAGCTGCTTGCCTCCTACAATTGCAAAAATATCATTCATTCCCTCTACATGCTCCAGATTAATAAAATATCCTTTATTGCCGCGGAAAAAGTGGTAGTCCGCAAGCTGCGCCTCCAGCTCCTTCATCGTGCCGGTAGTTTCAATCTCTCCAAATTTCGTGACGAACATCAGTTTATGCCCTTGGCTTTCAATGTAGAAAATATCTGAAATTCGAAACCGCTTAACGCCGCCCTTGACCTTGATCGTAATATAGTGCTCTTCCCGCCTCTTCATACGTTCAATCGCCCGATTCAAGCGCTGCGAAAACTGAAAATATGAAATTGGTTTTAAAATATAATCAAGCGCATCGACGGCATAACCTTTGATCGCATACTGCGCCATATTGGTAATGAATATAATGACAACCTCGGAGTCCATTTTTCGAATTTCCTCGGCTGCTGACATGCCATCCATAAAGCGCATTTGCACATCCATTAAAATAATATCAAATTGCGCCTTGAAGTCCTCAACGAATTCATCTCCATCCACATACGTTGAAATTTCGATGTGCTCGCCCAGCTCTTGCTCAAATCTGCGCAGAAAGTCCACCAGCTGATCCTTGTAGTGAGCTTCATCTTCAACAATGGCGATCCGAATCATGGTTCTCCCTCCTTTAACATGAGGGATAGATCGAGCCTATCCCCAGGAATGTTTATTATAAGTTTTCGAGTTCATTCGACACCGATTATGTTAAAGAAAATTGTAGCTTCCATCGACGTACTTTGTAAAGCATACAGAATAAAGCAATAATCATCATGAATGGAGTGAGAATTCATAATGGAACATTCACACCATTCTCAAGTGTAATACAAGTTGTAAAGGGGGAATCCACTTGGAAGAAGCAGCATTTATGCAAAACAATTTCGGAAAGTATCTAAAGTTTGCAGAAGCTAACAAAGAAATCATCATGACAAGGAACGGCAGAGATGTGGCGATTGACAGCCTATACCGTAACGGATGAACTTGTCCTAAGGGCGGGAGCTGTAAAGTATTCGGCTGACAAGAACGACAGAGTCACCTACGAGGAATTCCTGGAACTGACGAAAGCATCGGAACAGCGATACGAGCTGATCGACGGCGTCGTTACACCAGACCTGGCCATCGAGGTGCTGTCCCCGTCCTCGCGAAGCAAGGAGATGATCCCAAAGCTTGATCTATACCGGCAATGCGGCGTGAAAGAGTATTGGATCGTCGATCCGATGAAAGCTCAAGTCACGGTGTATTCTTCTTGGACGGCGAGATCGCCGATGTGAGCTATTACGCTCAAGGCCGTGACCCTTTTGCGGAATCCCCACTGTATCCGGGTTTGCAAGTTTCAACGCAAGACCTGTTCGTGTGAGAGTAGACCCTGCGAACAGCCGCCCCTCACGAGGAGCTGGCGTACTGGGCAGTTATCTGGCGCATGTGCTGGTGCGGGGCGGCAATGACGTCACCGCGCTGGCACGAGGCAGGCGGACCGAGGAGCTGGAGAGAGACGGAATCGTCATCCGTCATCATATACAGCGAAAAACAACGGTGGATCGAACGCATGTGATTGAATCGCTGGCGGAGAATGATACCTATGGATCTCATTTTTGTAGTGATGAAATATACCGATTTCCCGGCAATCCTGCCGATTTTGGCAAAGAACCGCAGCCGCAATATCCTACTGGTGGGCAATAATACGGATGCAGATCAGATGGAATAATACCTTCAAGCGCATAACGACACGCCCAAGCATATCGCCTTCGGATTCCAAGTAAGTGCCGGACAACGTTAGGAAGACCGAATGGTTGCTGTACGCTTGGCTAAAGAACCATATCATCCCGATAGTAGGGCTCAATATGGCCACCCGCATTCATGGTGGACAGATGAATAAGGTCGCTCGCGACACCAAGCGAACATTCCCACTCCCTGCTTCAGCAGTTGCTAAAGGACAAATCGGGGACGATGTAAGCACTACAAAAGGAGGCTGTTCCATAAGGACAGCCTCCCGGGCTGTTCTGCGGTGGGCAGAATGCAGCGGAGGTGGAGAGCAGCTTGTTGCCGGAAGAATAAAACCGAAGTGCAGTTGATGGACGGATGCAGCAGATCAATTCATAATCGTAAACTTGCTTAAGCTAAGCATTCGCGATTGTAGGGTTGCCTTCTTTGCGCTGCTTCGCTCGCTCTTCTGTCGCTGTAAACAGTACATCAGAGGAAGAGTTGAGCGCCGTCTCGCAAGAATCCTGCAACACACCGATGATAAAGCCCACGCCCACGACCTGCATGGCAATATCATTGGAGATGCCGAACAGGCTGCACGCCAGAGGGATAATGAGCAGCGACCCGCCGGCCACGCCTGAGGCGCCTACGGCCGACACAGCGGATACTACGCTGAGAATAAGCGCCGTTCCGAAATCCACCTGAACCCCAAGCGTATGCACAGCCGCCAGCGTCAAGACCGAGATGGTCACTGCCGCTCCCGACATATTGATGGTAGCCCCGAGCGGAATGGATACGGAGTACGTATCCGGGTTGAGCTTTAACTTTTCACATAAGCGCATATTAATCGGAATGTTGGCAGCCGAGCTGCGGGTGAAGAACGCCGTAATACCGCTTTCTCTCAAGCAGGTAAACACCAGCGGATACGGATTCTCGCGCAGCCTTGCATAGACGATGAGCGGGTTAACGACAAGCGCTACCAACAGCATGCATCCGATCAGCACGAGCAGCAGCCTTCCGTAATCCAGCAGGCTTTCAAGCCCGTTGGTTGTAATGGAATCAAACACCAGGCCCATGATCCCGAACGGCGCAAACTGGATCACCCATTTTACGATTTGGGATATAGCATCCGCACCGCTTGTGAGCAGGCTTTTGGTGCCCTCCTTGGCATTACGCAAAGCGATGCCCAGCAGGATCGCCCAAGCGAGAATACCGATATAGTTGGCGTTCATCAATGCATTGACCGGATTATCCACCACATTAAACAACAGGGTCTTGAGAACTTCAACAATGCCCTCCGGCGGAGTCAGGTCTGTTGAGCTTGTGACCAGTGACAGGCTTGCCGGGAATATGAAGCTGGCGATAACCGCTACCAACCCTGCGAGAAATGTGCTTATGGCATACAGGACAAGAATGGACTTCATATTCGTCTTGCGGCCTTTTTGATGGTTAGAGATGGCCGACATGACCAGCAATAGTACCAGTACGGGTGCAACCGCTTTTAATGCGGATACGAATAAAGAGCCGAACAGGCTGATCCCCGTCGCACCGGGAACGATCAGCGCCAGAATAACCCCCACGATAATCCCGGCTAATATCCGCTTTACCAGGCTCACTCGGTTCCACTTGAGCATCAATTCTTTCATATTATTCCTCCGAATCTATAAAATTTCACTAAGCACCGCCTCGACGCTGTAATGAACTATAGCGTTAGTTTATCACGTAAAGGGTCTGTTGTGTTAGACTGGAAATATATGTGTACCTGACAATAAATTCTACTACAACTCATCGGAATCCGTCTATCCGTGCAACCAATCTCTCTGTGTCGCGTAATAAGAGGGAACACACACCGGAAAAGGCTGAGCCGACATTCTTCCTGAAGCCATGCCCATGCTATCCCAATCATAGGGCGCCCTTCACTTAGCGGTCAATGGACTGGTACCGTCCTCCGACATGGTCGTTCCCTTAACTCGGACTTTTTTATTCGGAATGTGGTTACACTTGAATCAAGATCATAAAAATTATATGAAAGAAGGAAAATGGTATGATAATTACAACTACATCCATCATTGAAGGCTACCCCGTTAAAAGATACATCGGCGTTGTGACCGGCGAAGTGATTATGGGCGCTAACGTAGTTAGGGACTTTCTGGCTTCCATTACCGATATTGTCGGCGGACGCTCGGGTGCCTATGAGAACAAGCTGCAGGAAGCAAGGGACGCGGCGTTTGTCGAGATGGAGGATAAGGCCTCGCGTATGGGGGCCAACGCGATTATAGCGGTAGATATTGATTATGAAGTTATCCGTGAAGGAATGCTGATGGTAGCCGTCAGCGGAACAGCAGTCGTCGTATAACATAGGACCTACAGCGCATTCATAAACAAACATCGTCATGCACCAGCCAGCTCTGCCCGATCAACAAATTCCGGGTTGAGCTGGCTTTTTCATCGGTATCAAAAATGTCCATTCGAACGCGCTCGCAGGTTCCCAGCTTTTACCCGGCGTCACCGGATTGGGGAAACAGCCGTTGCCCGCTCCGTTATTGACCGGAGCGGTTTTAATTATAAATTTATTAATTCATCCGCTGGGCCTCATACCACTTCAGGAAAGCTTCAGCCACCGCTGCTCCCGCCAGACCGTTCGGATGCGGATCATCGGAATTGCTCATATACTTCGGCTGAATCCGATGCTCCTCCGGAGCCGGACAGGACAGAACCGCCGCGATATCAAATACGGCATCCACACCTTCAGGAGGACGGGTTCGAATCGCTTCATTAACGGTGCGCCATACCTCTTCTCTGTCTCCGGTAAAATTGAATGGAGGCACGGTGAAGAGAAGGATCCGCGCTCCCGTTCCGTCCTCCCTCTGCTTTAGCCGCCTTACTATGGTGGATAAATCATTGAGCAGCTCCCTGGAGCTTCTTGCCCCGATATCGATGTCGTTAACACCGAGCACAAGCGCAACAACATCCCCTTCGGCCGCCTTTGCGAGCCAAGGGCCGTCTGCCGAGGCGTCATAGGCTCTCGCCCAGCCGGAACCGATATTCCATACACTGTAGTCTGTTCCGAGGCCATCCGCTATGCGAGATACCCAGTATTCATACTCGTCTTGGGCCGTTCTTACACCTTGAGTAATCGAGTCTCCCAGGAAGACCATCCGCTGCTGAACCGTTCGGGCATACCCTATAAATGCAGGCATGACCAAGCGGCTCACTGCCGGCACGAACGCTGCTCCCAACTCGTCATCCGCCTTATTCCCTTCAGCTTCATAAGCCGTTACAAGCAGCCCCTCCGTATTGTATGGCACCGTTTTCCCTGAAGAAAGCGTCGTTATGGTCCACGTGAACGCCAGTTCATGTCCATCGGGCAGTTCGACCAGTACCGGATCGCTCCAGAACGTCTCGCCGGGAGCCACCGCCTTACCGGATTTCCCGTCAAACGTAATCTGCACGCTCGTTCCAGGTACAACCTGCCCATCCCGTCCCGTGCCCCCATCGGCAGCATAAGCCGCTTCAATACGCCACGCTCCCCCCGGCATGCTCCCTTTTGCCACCGAGCCGACATCCCAAGTAGAATCGACCGAGTTGCTATGCCAAAATCTCAGCTTTAGCTGCCCGGACTCTCTCGGTTTGATATAGGTACGATAGGTACAGGTAATTACATTGTCTTGCTCCATAACATAATTGGTTGCCGTTGATACAACCGATAGAGATACGTATTTTCCTCTCACAATGTCTCACCTTCATTTTTATGATGTTATGTACTTGCCAGAATCATCTTGGCGTCTTTCTTTCTCGCTCTGCTCCAGCGTTGCCCGTTCTCCTCCAAATTCGACTTGATCATCCAAAAGGCCGACATTCTTCCGCCAGCTACTGTTATCTGGGCTAATGCTCATTGTAGATCAATCCGGCAGAGTTGTGTTCATTTTTTACGCATGATGATGATAATCACTTGGACAATTATTTGCTTTAGCTTTTGGTTGGATTAGTAGAAAAAAAGACCGCCGCAGCGATCTCTTCTTTAACATTGCACCAGTTAGTCTAAACGACTACACCCTTTTTAAGGATAATATTTGCGTACAGCGCTTTTTCGCCGGTCGACACGACGACATAAGCATTCTTCGCCCGCTCATAGAACGAGAATCGCTCTACCTCATCAAATTGGACGGGAACGGCATGAAACTGCTTTACGATCTCACGGTATTCATTCCAGATCGGAGTTGCTACGGTATCCCCTGGCGTCACAGCCATCAGCGCTACCGGGGACTCAACATACGTATCGAGCGGAAATAACGGCAATATCGCTTTTAATAACGCAGGAATTCCGTGTCCGTCTGCCCGGACCAACCGCTGGGCATGACTTGCTGCAGGAAAATTGGCATCGCCGAGCACAATTTCATCCGCGTGCCCCATCTCCATCAGAATCTTCAGCAGCTCAGGCGAGAGCACATGAGATATGCCTTTTAACATGATATGACATCCTTCTCTATCGAATTTAGATGTAAGGCTTGGAATATTAGGAGACCGCCATTCTCTATGAATCCCTTAAACTTACTGTTGTACCTGCTGCTGTTCGACAATGGACTTGTAATGCTGGAATGCTGCCTCCCAATCCTCGTTGGACTCAGGCTCGTACCAGGCAAGCGGAAAAGACCGCTTGACGAGTTCCACTCCCTCTTCCCGATTGCGCAATGTGCCATTCGCCACAAATTGAACCAGCATGTTCCCGATGGCACTTGCCTCAATCGGTCCGGCCCACACTGTTCGGCCCATGGCATTGGCCGTATAACGGCACAACAACTCGTTTTGAATGCCGCCGCCAACCATATGGAGCCCATCGTAATGGTGCCCTGTCAGAACCTCCATTCGCTCAAGCACTTCCCGGTATCTCATAGCCAAGCTCTGCAGTATGCACTGGACATACTCTCCGGTGCTATGAGGAATGGGCTGCCCTGTCTCCCGGCAATAATCCCGGATTTCAGCCGGCATATCCGCCGGATTCATGAAGCGCAGGTCATCCGGGTGTATGAAGCTGCGGAACGATTCCGCGTCCTGAGCAAGTTCGACCAGCTCTGCAAATGAATACGTCAATCCTTGATTCTCCCATTGACGCTTGCACTCCTGAAGAATCCAAAGGCCCATGATATTCTTCAGTAATTGAAAGGTTTGATAGGCTCCACCCTCATTGGAGAAGTCTTCCTCCAGCACGTCCGTATGGACAAGCGGCTCCGGAAGCTCGGTTCCTAGAAGCGACCAGGTACCGCATACAAGATAGGCAAATCGGGATGTGTTCGCAGGAACGGCTACCACGGCGGATTCCGTATCATGCGATGCCACGGCAATCGCTTTAATCGCCGGAACGCCCAGCTCTTGCGCCACGGCATCCTGCAGCCTTCCAATCACGATTCCCGGCTGAACGGGTTCAATGAACAGGGATGCGGAAAGCCCCAGCTCCTCCATTAAGGGTTCATTCCACTTGTCTTCTGTAACATGATAGAGCTGAGTCGTGGTGGCCATGGTGAATTCGCACGCCTGGACCCCCGTCAGAAAATAGTTCAGAAGATCCGGAGTGAGTAGGAACTTATCTGCAATATCAAGCATCGGAGATTTTGATTTTAGCATTGCATTTAACTGGAAAATCGTGTTAAACGGCATGAATTGCAGACCGCTTTCTTGAAACAGACGTTCTCTCCCGACCTGCTCGCAGGTTTCCTCCACCATGCCTTCCGTCCGCAGATCCCGGTAATGATAAGGAACTCCGATGAGCTCCCCGTTACGGTCAATCAGTCCATAATCGACGCCCCATGAATCGATGCCATAACTAACCGGCTGATAGCCGGCTTGGAACGCTTTACGGATGCCATGCTTAACCTCCTGCAGCAGCATCGGGAAATTCCAGTGCAAATGCTGTCCCATCTGGACGGGTATATTGGCAAAGCGGTGAATCTCGGTAATCTTCAGCATGCCGGGCGATTCATGATCAGAAGAGGTGATCTCGCCCAGCAGCGCCCGGCCGCTGCTGGCCCCCAAGTCAAACGCAAGCACCGCGGATGAATTGCTCATAAGCCGCATCCTTTCTCACCTTAGTACTTTACCGATCCGAGTTTGAACAACCGGATCTGACCCACAATCTTTTATTTCATCTTCTGCAGGAGCTGAATACGATAATCTTCGCTCTCCAGCGCAGCGATATCATCCACTTCCTGATCTGTCAGCGGCACCGGTGTGCCGGCAGCCTTGGCGCTCAGATAAATTTTGGCGCTCTCTTCAACTACCTGGGTTCGGTAATACGCTTCACGCAGATTCCGGCCGGTTGTAACCAGTCCATGGTTACCGAGCAGGATGGAACTGGCCGTCGTTACTTTCTCCGCGACGGCATCTGCCAGCAAATCTGTCGTAGGAATGATGTAAGGGATGTATGCCGTACGTCCAACCAATGCCGCCTGGTCCGGAAACATCACCGGCAGCTCCCTCTCAACCAACGTAAAGGCAATGCAGTGGGATGGATGTGTATGCACCATCGCCCCGATATCGGGGTTGCTCCGGTATCCATACAGGTGCATCAGCACTTCGGACGAAGGCCGTAATCCTATATCGGTAATATCGCCGGTCGGGATATCGACTTCGATCCATTGCTCCGGTTCAATCTCCTCCAGCGCAAAACCGCTCGGGGACAAATACATTTTGTCCCCGGCTCTCGCGCTGATGTTTCCTCCCGGTCCTACAACGAGTCCGCTGTCGACGATTTTTTTGGCATACTTGCAGAGCTCATTTCTCGTTTCCATGTTCAGCATGTTCTCCTACTCCTCTCGTTAACCTTATTTATATAGAGGACCGAAGTTCTGACAAGCGCGGAAGTCTGCGCTCTCCGGATCGGTCGTTCCGAACATTCCCCATGCACGTGGGCGGAACACCTCTTCGGCTGGCACATTATGCATGTTGACCGGAATACGCAGGACCGAGGCCAGGGTAATGAGATCCGCTCCGATATGTCCGTAACTGATTACGCCATGGTTAGCGCCCCACTGGTTCATGACCTCATAAACGCTTGAGAACGCACCCTGTCCCGTAAGGTTCGGCACAAACCAGGTTGTTGGCCATGTCGGGTCTGTACGCTTATCGAGCGTGTCGTGTACCTCCGCCGGCAGATCCACAGAATAGCCTTCGGCAATTTGCAGCACGGGACCAAGCCCTTTTACCAGGTTAAGACGGAACATCGTCATCGGCATGCCGCCGCGCGTCAAGTAGTCGGTCGAGTAACCGCCGCCCCGGAAATACTCCAAGTTAGCCGGTCTCCACTGCGTAGCCTTCAGCGTGCGTTCGACCTCTTCATCCGTAATCTCCCAGAATGGCTTCATTGCCGGTTTGCCGTCAATCTCCTGCTCACCTGTTCCATCCAATGCAGCCGAGCCGGAATTGATCAGATGCAGGATGCCATTCTCTGCTTTTCCTTCAAGCTTATAGCCGGTAACCCGTTCTACCGAAGCCGGACTCCAGTAAGTACGCACATCCGCGAAAATCTGTGCCGTATTGGTTAACAGGTATCCGAACAGCATGCCGACTCCGTTCAGGCTGTCATTCTCGGTTGCCACGATATACGGCGAACGCCTGCCGTTCCAATCGAAGGAGGAGTTGAGGATGGTCTCCAGGAAATCACCGTTAGGGGAATGATCCGTCCACTGCCGCTGACCTTGGAATCCGGAAGCGATAGCGCTGTGACCCTGAGCCTCTTCTTCAAAGCCAAGCTCCTTCAGGCGCGGATTACCGATCATCAAATCGCGGGTGATCAGCGTCATTTTGACGACGGTTTCCCACTCCAGATCCTTGCGCTCCCGACTGTTCTGGAGATGATCCGGATTGTTATCCGGTCCTTCCGTACAATTCTCCTTCACCCAAGCAAGCGCCTGTTCATATTCTTCAGGATCATAGATGCCTTCTTCCAAGCGGCGCGTAAACTCGCTCATATCTACATATTCGTTCCGCATGCCCAGATACTCCTGGAAGAAGCTGTCGTCCACGATCGAGCCGGCGATGCCCATCGACACCGAGCCCATGGACAAATACGATTGTCCGCGCATGTACGCTGCAGCCAAGCCGCTCCGTGCAAAACGTAGAAGCTTCTCTTGAACGTCGTCCGGAATACGGGTATCCCCTTCATCCTGAACGTCTTCACCATAGATTCCGAATGCAGGAAGCCCCTTCTGGGCATGGGCCGACAGTACCGCGGCCAGGTAAACCGCGCCTGGACGTCCTGTTCCGTTAAAGCCCCATACCGCCTTCGGACGCGAAGGATCGACATCCATCGTCTCGGTGCCGTAACACCAGCAAGGCGTAACGGTTATGGTTAGGCCGACTTCGGCATTTTTGAATTTTTTGGCGGCTGCAGTTGCTTCAGCCACTCCGCCAATGCACGTATCCGCAATGACGCATTCAACTGGCTCGCCGTTCGGATATTTGAGCTCCTTCGTCAACATCTCGGCGACGGCCTTGGCCAGATTCATGGTCTGTTCCTCGAGTGATTCGCGAACCCCTCTCCGTCTTCCATCTATCGTAGGGCGAATCCCGATTCTCGGAAAACCGTCCCGCCATCTGTAATCGTTTTCAATTGTCATGTATGTCACGCCTCCCTATAAGGATTATGACATCATTGTAAGATGATTCGGTGCAAGAGATAACCCACTATTTTGTTATATCGGCTCCTAATTTCAGCAAGACAGTGAACCATCCCGATTAGCAGATGTAAACGATTTCCGCACTGAAAGGGCGTTTTGCATTATAATAGGTAGAGGATGTTGCTTTCCAGGAGGGACAAGACCGTGCCAAAGATCGAAATCTCGCATAGCAAAAGTGATCACTTCCGCTTCATCAAAAATCCGCAGCTGCTCTTTGCCGGGCAGGTCGTGGACGAGGACTTCTTTTATGGACCGCCACAAATTCATGATTTCTGCGAGATCATCTATGTTGTAGAAGGACGCGGAGAATTCACGATTGCAGGAAAAATATACGAACTCCACAAGGGCGATGTCGCGATTTATAACCCCGGCATTCCTCACGAGGAGAGATCCATCACGGACGGACCCTTCAAGGTGATCTACTGCGGCGTGGATTCGCTTCACATTGAAGGGGTTCCCCAGGGGATGCTGCTCCCGGCCTATGTGGAGCCAGTCATATCCTGTGAGAAATACGCCTATAAAGTGGAAAGCTATCTTTCCGAGATCCTCCGTGAATGCGATTCGCAGGTGCTGGGGTATGAAACGCTGAGCACCAACTTGCTGATGTCATTGATTACCGTCATCTATCGCATTGTGGACGTTAAACACCAATTCCAGTCCTTGAAGGGCAAGAACGAAATCGCACTGCGGACCAAACACTTTATCGACACCAACTATACCCAGAGCATCAGTCTCAAGGACATTGCCGATACGATGTATGTTAGTCAGCATTATTTATCCCATCTGTTCAAAAAAGAAGTCGGCGATTCCCCCTTCAATTACTTGATATCCCGCCGGATTGAAGAGGCCAAGCGCCTGCTGGCGGATTCCGAAATGCCGGTACATGAGGTTGCTTCCCAAGTCGGTTACGGCAATGATAAGTACTTCTCGATGTTATTCAAAAAAATTACCGGTCAAACGCCGAGCTCGTTCCGGGAACAGAGCAAAATGGGGATTGAGTAAAGGATTGCAGTATTATCTTTCCAGCAAAGCAGGCAGCCGTTGTGGTACGGCTGCCTGCTTTTAAATATGAACGGCAATCTGCCTTCAATGTCTTCAAAAGTATGGGGCATGCTTGATTTTGATGGGACCGACCGCTTCGATCTTGCTCTGGCATCCCAGTCGATAGCCTTCTTCGATTTCTTCTGGATCGAGGCGCCGCTCTTCGGCCAAATTGGGCTCGGACAAATACTCGATTCCCTCCACCACCATGCAGCGGCAGCGCGCACAAGTTCCTCTTTTGCAAAAAGAGTTCCAGTCCACCTCATTCCGCTCGGCCAGATCAAGCACCGTCATGCCAAGAACAGGCGCCACGCTGCGGCGAACCTCGCGGCCTGCAAGCTCAATGATCGGATCCGGTACGGCTTCCATTATCTCTTCTGCTTGAGGGATCGAGGCTTTGTCTCCGCTATCCCCGCCCTTTTTCTTCTTCCAGAATTTAAACACCCGTATTATCCCCCTATGCATGTCATCATCAGGTTATGTATCAAATCCTTCATTTATTATACTGGAAAGTTTAAAAAATCAATATGCTTACTCATATCTATTCTATGACATTGACATCATGGAATTGGAACTCTATGAAAATTTTGCTATACTAGCGTATGCTAGACCCAATTCCATATTCTATGAAATCATTCTATTATTTTAATGGATCGGAGGAAATACATAAGCATGCTGCACAAACAAATAGGAAAAACAGCTGTTGCTGCCGTTCTTGCCTTATCCCTGCTCGGCACCACCCCCCATGTTAGCCAGGTACATGCAGAGCCTGCCATATCGGTAAAGCTGGATGACGTTACGCTAACCTTTGATGCGGCTCCGCGGGTTGACAAAGGGGTCACCTACGTTCCATTCCGGACGGTTGGAGAAGCACTGGGCATTCAAATCACATGGAGTAGCAAGACGCAAACCGTGAAGGCCATTGGCAGCGTGAAAGGCCAATCGACTGAAGTATTACTTCAAGTGGGGAGCACGAACGCAACCGTCAATGGAAAAAAAGTGAAGCTTGCAGCTCCGCCGGTGGAGCGGGAAGGCCGTGTGCTGATCCCGCTCAGCTCGTTCAGCAGCCAATTCGGCGTTGATGTCGGCTGGAACCAGGCGACTCGTACAGTCTCCCTCGTATCGCCACAGCGCGACATGCATTTGAGAGCTTTCTATGCATTACAATCTTTCCAAGAACGGGATCTTGTGGGATCCATGAATTCAGTTGCCTTTGGCTGGAGCCGCATCGATCGCGAGGGTCAGTTCACGCTTCAAGGGGATGAGTACCGCCTCCCCGCTGCGGCTGGCGACGTTACGCCGCAATCGATTGTAGCAGATGCTGCAAATCAGAATATTAAACCATATCTCATGGTTTATGCCTTGGATGGGAACGGCGAGTTAACCAAGGTCCTAAGCGATAGCAACCTGCGCCAAAAGTCTATTGAAGGCATCACATCCGCGGTAGCGGAGAACGGATTCGGCGGTGTTGTGCTTGACTTTGAAGGGCTCGGATTTAAACTGGATGCCGTGAAGCAGCAGAAGCTGCTCAATGATTACGTCAAGCAATTGAAAGCCGCATTGCCGAATGACGTTGCCCTGTCTTTAGCCGTGCCGCCATTGAACAGCGCCTATAAAGGTTATGATTACAAGACACTGGCCTCTATCGCTGATGACCTGATTGTTATGGCCTATCAGTACAATCCGGTTGGAACCAAATCTCAGGTTCCCGAACCGAACAGTCTGGTGGACCAAGCGATCCAGCTGGCACTCCAAGCAGGCGTCCCGAAGCAGAAGCTCCTGCTTGGCATCAGTTTAAGCAGCRAAACCGCCACTTCCGTGGACGATAAACTCGGCTTGGCCAAACGTTATGACCTGAAGGGAGCCGCCTTCTGGCGTCTGGGCTTGTTCCGTCTCTATAATAATGGAATGGAAGCTGCTGTGAATGCCTCTGTTGTTAAGGAGTAACCGAACACCCCCTTGTGGGATGATAGACTTATAGTAACAAAAACGTCTATCGACGTACTTTCACAGATGACAGACAGTTAGTAGAAGTTTTTCTTGCGATATCAGGAAGTCACAAGCTTCGAAGTTTATACTCTCTCATATCTAAAAAAAGAAAGCCTGACAAGGTCATCCCTTTGTCAGGCTTTCTGATTATGTATCGTACTCTAAATGGCTGCGTAATCCAACTAGCTTGCGCTTCCTACCAGCTTTGCATAGTTTTCTTGACTCAAAACACGACGTGCCGTGACATAACGCGGCTCGTAATAGGAATCGCTAAGCTTGCTGATTCTGACTCCCTTGCTGCTGGAAGCATGTGCAAATTGTCCGTCACCAATGTAAACGCCTGCATGAGAAATTCCGCTACCGCTCGTATTGAAGAATACCAAATCTCCAACCCGCAGATCTTGGCGATCCACATGTTCACCGGCTTGAGCCTGGCTTTGGGAAGTGCGCGGAAGATCAATGTCGAAATTTCTAAACATGTACAGTATAAATCCGGAGCAATCAAACCCGCTGGTAGTCGTTCCGCCCCATTTGTATGGAGTTCCTACCAATTGCTTCACTTGATACTGAAAATTCGGTTGTTGATCAGCAAATGCTGAAACGGCACCAGAAGAAAAAATAATTGCAGACCCTAGCAAAGTGATGACAAACTTCTTCAAAATATGTTCTCTCCTTCGATGCCTACGGAGTTAGCTAAGGGTTCGGTTGAAGGTTCCCTATACTCTCTATACAAGAGTAATTCACCCAAGACGGTTCCCCCGTTTTCACAAACGAAATTCGGCAAAATTCATTAACGTTTTGTAACCTTCTCTTAATATAGTATACAAGCAAGGATGCTGTCAATGATATCCTAAAAATCTATCGTTTTATGTTTGGAGCTGTCGTAAAGATGAAGAATTTCGGCAGGAGATTGGTTAACCGTCTCACTCAGTCATGACAATTATGTAACTCTGTTCTCCTTTCCGCGCTGCTTTTTTAATTAATCTAGCAACTTTTTACAAATCTATGCGTTTACATATCAGAAATGAAATTAAAGAGGTGATCCATCACTTATGAGTCAAATAACGATGGCAGAAGCACTAGCTGTCCGGGCAGCAATTAACCGTCTCATCAATCAGTTGATGTCGGAACGCTTGAACAACAGCAGCACGATTATTGAAAAAGGGGAGACGGCGGAATACCCTACGCGCAGCGTAGATGCCATTACGGAAGAAATCGAAGCGGCCGCGGCGGATTATAGGAAGCTGGATTTGCTGATGGCAATCTCCAATACCACGCAGACTATTCCCTGGAACGGCTCCGACATTACGATCATGGAAGCGATCGAGCTGGCCAAACAAATACGCAGCGATATCGGACAGCTTGCCCATCTCGGTTCCCGCAAGAAGCTGGAGCGCCAGAGCAGCCGTGGCAGCGGAGACGGTGCCATAACGCTGTTCAACGTCGCCTTATATGATCCAGAGGCTTATCAGGCGCTAGCCCGCAAGAAGGAACGCGAGGTAACCAAGCTCTCTTCGCTGATTGAGCATGCCAATCATACGTCTTTGATTACGTTTGACGCATCCAAGTACATGGAATAGCGACAGCCGCCGGCTCCAAGCCTGCAGGTCACCCCACGTGCGGGTTTGGAGCCGGCGGTTTCCGCCGGCGGGCGGGAAAGTGCGAGCAACCGTTTATTGTTTGTCGGATACAAACAAACCTAACCAGAAACCAAAAAAATCGACTCCAGCGCAAACGGATGACGGTTTACGGTTCACGCCTATCACTTGTTACTTGTTACGGACTTATGACGCAAATAAATGATCGCTCCGTTTCCCGCTCTCTCTATGAATAATTGGAAAGCCGCCCTTCTGAGGGCGGCTTTTGTTGATTTCTCTTTAGCTAGGTAACTGGATACTACGTCGTCATTCCGAGCGCTCTTTCTGGTATCTATTTATCATTGATCCTATTCGTATCATTCTCTTCAGGCCTATGCTACTGGAACAAAGCCGCAGCTCCAACCAGACCAACATCGTCCCGAAGTCCTGCAGGAACGATCTCGTACGTCCCTAAATAGGACGGCATGACCAGCTTATCCGTCATTTCCCGCAGCTGCGGGAACAACAGCTCACCTGCTCTGCTCACACCCCCGCCAATGACGATGCGATCGGGGTTAAAGCTGTGAATGACGTTAACCAGTCCAAGCGCCATGTAATAGATGGCACGATCAATGACCTCCATTGCAACGGGGTCTTGAAGACGTTTGGCCTCGAATACATGCTTGGCGTTCACTCCCGCATCAGCTGCCGCCAGTTCTGATATGACACTTGGCTGGGTAAGCATTCGCTGGGATGCTGCGAGTCCGATGGCTGTTCCAGAAGCAAATACCTCCCAACAGCCGTGGCTGCCGCAATTGCACTGCGGACCGCTGGGATCAATGATATGGTGTCCCAGTTCCCCAGCAAAGGAACTGCTGCCCAAGAACAGCTTCCCATCCAGCACGATGCCTGAGCCGATACCGGTGCTCAGCGTCACGTACACCATGTTCGTCGCCCCTCTTCCGGCACCTCTTACATACTCTCCCCATCCGGCTGCATTAGCATCATTCAGCACCTGAACCTCCGTATGCAGCTCACGTTCCATCCATGCTTTGAGGGGAACATTCGTCCATTGCGGCAGATTCGTCCCATGGATGACAATGCCCTCCCGGCTGTTAACCGTTCCCGGCGAAGCCATGCCAACCCCTCGGAGCGATTGGCCGCCCGAGACGCTGCGAATCATATTCGTAATTCTCGTAACCACTTCTTCGGCCGTACGCGCGCCTGCCGTCTCCATTTGCTCCCGGTTCAGCAGCTGTCCTTCGGAATCAAAGAGCGCTGCCGCGATCTTCGTACCCCCAAGGTCAACGCCAACCACAAATTCTTGCTGTTTATTCAATACGGTTTGCAATTTTTGTTCACCTGTTTCCGATAGGTTTGCTACTTCTAATGATGTAAGCTGTCAGCCAATGATCGCAGCTCAACCGGATCAATGGGCTTCAGCCCTGATCGGCCATACCGGACAGCGGAGCCGAAATGCACCTCGCTCACGCCGGTCTGGTCGATAAAATCATGTATGATTTCCCACTTCAGGCCATTGCCTGCCAATATTTTAAGCTCGCTTCCTGCCGTATGTTCTACCAGCTCCCGAATTCTCGGGATGGCTTGCGGTGCAGGCTGCGGCCCGCCAGACGTTAAGACGCGGGTAACCGACCGGTATTTCTGCAATGTACGAAGCCCTTCGAACTGATCCTCCAATTCATCAAAAGCCCGGTGGAACGTGACCTGCATATCCCCTGTCCATTCCAGCATTTTGACTAAGGAGACCTCGTCAATCTTTCCTTCCGGAGTCAGCATGCCGATTACTACGCCAGCTGCGCCTGCCTTGCGGATCGCCTTCACCTCCGCAATCATGGTAGCTATATCATGTTCGTTGTACACAAAGGATCTGCTATGAGGTCTGACCATGACATGAACAGGAATCTGAACGGCTTTCACAACCTCTTCTACAAGCCCGATTCCCGGCGTAAGCCCGCCTTCGGTGATCGCCGTGATCAATTCCAGGCGGTCCGCGCCATTCTGCTCTGCTGTGATGGCATCATCCACGCATGTTGCGATTATTTCAAGCAGCATCATCGTCACTCCTTATTGAAGTTGATTCTTTATGCATGGGAAAACTGCTTCTCCACATAATCCGCGAGCAATCTAGCGCCATATCCAGTAGCCCCCGCTGCAGAATGAGGAAAATCCCGTTTATACTGGACCGTGCCCGCCATATCGATGTGAACCCATTCCATGGAATCCGCCACAAAATGACGGATAAACAGCGCAGCCGTTATAGCGCCAGCCAAAGTGGACGTACCGACATTTTTCAGATCGGCATAATCGCTTCTAAGCTCTGATTCGTACTCGTCCATCAGCGGCATAGGCCATACGCGCTCACCGTTACGCTCACCGAGCTCAACCAAATCGGCCGTAATCTGTGGGTCGCCCCAGATACCCGCAATCTCCAAGCCCAATGCCGCTCCGACATTACCGGTGAGGGTTGCGATATCAATCACTTTATCTGCGCCAAGATTCGCTGCATGCAGCAGCGCATCGGCAATGATCAATCTGCCCTCCCCATCCGTATTGGCGATCTGAACGCTTAAACCATTCGGATAATGAACGACGGAAGATGGTAGCATCGCATCCGGTCCCGATAAATTATCCGCAACGGCGATCAGCGCCGTTACGCGTACCGGAGCTTTTTGCGATACCAGAATATCCATGGCACCCACGACCGCTGCAGCGCCTCCCATATCCATACGAGCATCGCTGATGTCCCGGCCGATTTTAACGTTCATGCCGCCCATATCAAAGGTTACGCCTTTGCCGATGAGTACAATATGAGGGCTCTCCTTATCGGAACCCACCCCATTATAGGCAATCTCAATCATGGCAGGCTCATATTTGCTGCCGGCTCCCACGGCGATCAGACCGTTCATCTGCCGATCATGGAGCTCTTCTCCGCGATACACATGTAGCTGAACGGGTGCCTTCTTGAAACGGTCCTTAACAACCGCTACGAACGCTTCCGGATTTAACGTTTCCGGAGACTCATTCACCAGGTCTCGGGTGAACTGCGTCCCTTCGATCCGGATTATTGCCGTCTGTATAATGGCTTCCAGATCTTCACGGGAAAGCCCCTCCCAGTCTTCTAGTCGAAGATGAAGAGACAGGGATTGCAGATTGGCCGTGACCCCGCGATGCTTATTGAATTGATATAGTCCATACATCCAGCCTTCAACCCACGCCTGAAGTTCTTCCTCTATCGAAATCCGGGAAGATGCCCCGACGCCGCGGACTGAGGGGCGAATCAGCGCTGCGCTTGTTTTATTCTCCTTGAGCAATGCTCTCGCGGCTGATGCGCCTGTTCTGCGCACTTGCTCCAACGTCAGGTTTGAACGCTGCCCCATGCCGACAACGAGATCATCCGCTTCTTGATCGGAGCGGCCATAGAACCACGTCAGCGTCATGCGCTGCTTTCGAGATTCCGTTAAACGAAAATGAGACTCCGCCCCCTCATAAACCACATAAATCGAAGTATCTGCCAGGTGAGCTTCATCTATTGTGATGTTCATCGAGCCTTCCCTCCTCTATAAGAGAATCATCGCTGTTAAGCGTTTGTTAAGCGTTTTTCATGATTTCTTCGTCATATAAATGGCATGCCACCTGATGGCCCGGCTCAACCTCACGATATACCGGCGTAATCTGTTTGCACACTTCCATGCAGGAAGGACAGCGTGTATGGAAGCGGCAGCCTGTCGGAGGATTCACCGGACTAGGCAGATCACCCTTCAGAATGATCCGTTCCTTCTTCTGCTTCGGATCCGGAACGGGTACCGAGGATAGCAGCGCTTGAGTGTAAGGATGCAGCGGGCGATCATACAGCGTATCTTTGTCGGCGGTCTCCACGAGCGCTCCCAAATACATGACGCCGATCCGGTCGCTGATATGCTCAACCACGCTGAGATCATGGGAGATGAACAGATAAGTCAGGCCGTATTCCTCTTGAAGATCCTGAAGCAGGTTCAGCACCTGCGATTGGATGGAAACATCCAGCGCGGACACAGGCTCGTCGGCAACAATTAGATTTGGACGCACGGACAGCGCTCTGGCAATGCCGATCCGCTGCCGCTGACCGCCGCTGAACTCATGAGCAAAGCGTTCGGCATGAAAGCTGTTCAATCCGACCGTTTCCAGAAGCTCGCAGGCCAGTTTGTCCCGCTCTTTGGTGCTCAGCTTGGTATGAATCAGCAAGGGCTCCGCGACCAGCTCTTTGACCTTCATCCTTGGATTCAGAGAGGCGTATGGATCCTGAAATACCATCTGCATGTCTTTGCGCAGAGGGCGCATCTGATTCTCGTTGTATCCGCTAATATCCGTTCCGTTAAACAGCACCTCGCCGCTATTCGGCGTCAGCAGTCGGGTCACCAGGCGGCCTGTCGTCGATTTGCCGCAGCCGCTTTCGCCTACCAGACTGAAGGTCTCGCCCTTATGGATCGCGAAGGAGATTCCATCCACGGCACGAAGCTGCTTGGATGTGCCGAAGAATCCTTTTTTCACCGTGAATGATTTCTGCAAATTCTTCACTTCTAATAGAGGTGTTTCTTTCATGCGGTTTCTCCTCCCTTCGTGTGACCTTCCTGTGTCAGCCAGCAGCGGCTCTTACGATTTTCTTCATGTGCGACAGGGAGAAGCTCCGGCTCCTGGGAGAGGCACTGCTCCATTACGAACGGGCATCGCGGAGCAAACTTGCAGCCTTTCGGCATGTTCCGCAGATCCGGCACATTCCCTGGAATGGATTCCAAACGGCGTACCTTTTGTCTAAGCTTGGGCACTGAATGAATGAGCCCTTTGGTGTATGGATGCTGAGGATTCTCGAACAGTTCTTCAACCGTTGCCTCTTCCACGACTCTGCCTGCATACATGACAACCACCCGGTCGCACATTTCGGCCACGACGCCAAGGTCATGGGTAATGAGCAGCATGCCCATTTCCTGCTCGGTCTTGAGTCGGTTCATCAGATCCAGGATCTGAGCTTGAATCGTGACGTCAAGAGCCGTGGTCGGCTCATCGGCAATCAACAGCTTCGGATTGCAGGACATCGCCATCGCAATCATGACCCGCTGCCGCATGCCGCCGGACAATTGGTGTGGATAGTCATCCACGACCTCGTCCGCCCGCGGAATGCCGACAAGTTTGAGCGAGTCGATGGCATGCTGCCGCGCTTTCTTGCGGCTATAACCCAAGTGCAGCATAATGGATTCCTCCAGCTGTTTCCCGATACGAAGGACGGGATTCAGGGATGTCATCGGTTCCTGGAAGATCATGGCCAGCTCGTTACCCCGATAGCGGCGCATTTCTTTTTCCGACATTTGTACGAGATCCTTGCCCTCAAAACTTACCGAGCCCCCGGATATTCGGCCGGGCGTATCCTTAAGAAGTCTCATGATGGACAGGGAGGTCACGCTTTTGCCGCATCCGGATTCACCCACGAGTCCAAGCACTTCGCCTTTATTGATGTGAAAATCGACCCCTGCTACGGCAAGCACCGATGAGCCATCGCGTTTGAATTCGGTTTTGAGCCCCTTTACTTCAAGCAATGTTTGCGTCACGATCTATCCCCCCTATTAGTTTTTTGTCTTCGGATCAAGGGCATCATTCAGTCCGTCACCGATCAGATTGAATGCAAGCACAGTCAGGAATATCAGAAGTCCCGGGTAGTACACGATATGCGGTGCAATGCTTAAGTAATCGCGTCCCATACTGAGCATAGCGCCCCAGTCCGGTTCTGTCGGTTTGGCCCCGAGTCCGAGGAAGCTTAACGAAGAAGCTGCCAGAATGGCGCCGCCGATTCGCATCGACACGTTGACGATGATGCTGGGAACCGTCTCGGGAAAAATATGCTTCCATATAATCCGGTTATGCTTGGCCCCCATCGATCTTGCCGCCTCTACATATAAAGACTCCTTCGCGGAGAGTGTTACACTTCGGATGATTCTGGCAAACGACGGTGTGCCAAAGACCGCCACCGCGATCACCACATTCGATAATCCCGGCCCCAAAATCGCTACGATTCCAATGGCAAGCAGCAGGTCAGGAAAGGAGAACATGACGTCACTGCCCCGCATAATGAGACGGTCGATCCAGCCGCCATAGTAGCCGCTGATCAAGCCGAGAATCGTACCGAGAACTGCGGATATAAATACCGCGCTTAAGCTGACCGCCATGGTTAACCGTGTTCCGTCAATCAAGCGGCTCAGGATATCGCGGCCATACTCATCCGTACCCGCCCAGTGGGCAGCCGACGGGCCTTGCATCATTGCATCGTAGTTGGGCTCATTCGGAGGATACGGAACGATATGCGGACCGATCACCGCGAGCACAAGGAGTAACAAGATAAATCCGCTTGATATTACGGCAAGCTTTTGCTTCATGAATTTAGATGTAAACGCTCTGAATTTGCCAGTTGCCTGGCTCTTTGCAAGCATATCCTCCGGCGCGGAGGAATGGACCGTCACTGTTGAATTGTTGCTCATGAGTTCCCCCTCCTATTTCGATGCATACCGGATTTTTGGATTCAGTACACCGTACAATAAATCGACAATCAGGTTAATCAGGATAAATTCGGCTGCAAACAGCAGTAAAAGCGCTTGAATGACGGTATAATCCCGGAATGCGATCGAGTCGACCAAGAGACGTCCCATGCCCGGAATACTGAATACGGTCTCAACCATAACCGAACCGCCCAGCAAAAATCCGAACTGCAGCCCTGCAACGGTTACGACCTGAATCAAGGAATTGCGCAGCGCATGCCTTCCGACAACGACGAATTCCCGCAGACCCTTCGCGCGTCCGGTCCGCACATAATCCTCGCGCATCGTTTCGAGCATCGACGTACGGGAGTATCTTGCCAGCATGGACATAATCCCGGCCCCTAGCGTAAAAGAAGGCAGAATATAGGATTGCCAGCTGTCGACACCACCTGTTGGAAACCAACCCAGCTCAACAGAGAAAATTTGAATCAGTACAAGACCAAGCCAGAATCCTGGCAAGGAAATACCGGATATTGCAGTCAACATTCCGATATAGTCCGGCCATTTTCCGCGATTAACGGCAGATATGATACCAATGATCAGACCAATAACCAATGCCCAGCCAAGGCTGGTAAAGGTCAGGACAATGGTCGGGAAAAACCGGCTTTCCAACATGTCCGTTACCGGCAGATTGGAAGTAACGGATACACCCAAGTCACCCTTCAACAGATCACTCATGTAGTTCACATACTGCTGCCATAGCGGCAAGTTTAAGCCTAGCTGCTCTCGAATCCCGTTGATCTCCTCAAGGGTGGCATCCTTACCTGCAACAAGTCGTGCCGGATCTCCAGGAATAAGGTGAATGAACATAAATACAAGAATGGATACAACGAACAACAGCGGGATAACACCCAGCAGCCTCTGAATTGCATATCTTCCCAAAGGATGTGCCTCCTTTCAACATGCCTGCTTTTAAAATACGATGGGCCGCTTCCTTATTGATTCAAGAGGCGGCCCACCACAAGGTATACGTTTAGCAAGCTCTTCGCTGCCTAATTATTTGACTTCTGCGTTGATCACACTGATCGATCCGTCCGGAAGGGCTTTAACGCCTTCAAGATAAGCTCTCTTGCCGGTAATGACCTGATCGACCCCAAGGAATGCCCACGGAGCATCTTCCCAGATTTGCTTTTGGATGTTGGCATAGATTTCTTTTGCATCCTCAGCTTTGACGGATGCGTTGGCATCCTTGATCCATTGGTCTACATTGTCGTTCTTATAGTAAGCGGTATTGGAACCAGCCGGCGGGAAGAACTCGCTGCTGAACAGACTTTTGGTTGCGCCGTCAGCATCACCGGACGAAGGTGACCAGCTTACATACCACATTTGAATTTTTGCGTTTTCCGGCGTAGCCGAGTTAATCTGATCGGACAGGGTTGCACCTTCCATCGATTTCACGTCGACTTTGATTCCGACAAGAGCCAGCTGCTGCTGAATGAACTGCATGCCTTTCATCGTTTCGGAATCATTCTCTCCCCAGAGCTCTGCTTCGAATCCGTCCGGATAGCCTGCTTCCGCCAAGAGGGATTTTGCTTTCTCCAGATCGTAATCATATCCGGATTGCTCGGAATAGTGCTGTGTCATGGATGACATGGAAGACTTCAACTTCGAGCCCAGTCCGGATTTAACTACTTTAATATAAGCATCTTTATCAATGGCATAGTTGATGGCTTGACGAACCTTCAGATCGTCATAAGGCTTCTTCATGGTGTTGAGCGTAATATAACGAACGATCGTGGAATCGATCTTGTCAATGACGATATTGGAATCGCCTTCTACTTCGGACACCTGCTCAGTCGGCATAGGATAAATGAAGTCCGCTTCGCCCGTTTTCAGCATCGCGATCCGGGAACCGTTCTCCGGTACCGGTTTGAACGTAATGCTGTCGACCTTCGGAAGACCTTCTTGCCAGTAATCCTCATTCTTTACAACAACAAGGCGGTCACCTTGAATCCATTCCTTGAACTTGTATGCTGCCGTACCTACAGGATTCTTCGTGATGTCAGCACTTTCTTTGAGCGCTTTCGGGCTGATCATCAGCGCCATCGCGGTCTTGTTCAAGAAAGCGTTGTACGGCTGGCTAAGGGTGATGACAACCGTGTGGTCATCCGGAGTTTGAACATCGGCGACGGCAGAGAAGCTTTTACGCATTCTAAGGTTGTTCTTTTCATCCATAATGCGATCCAGGTTGGCTTTTACGGCTTCTGCGTTGAAATCCGTTCCATCATGGAACTTCACGTTCTGGCGCAAATTGAATGTGTACGTCAGGCCGTCTTCACTGATCTTGTAGTCTTCAGCCAGTACAGGAACGAGTTCCATCTTCTCGTTGAAGCCCATCAAACCTTCGTACATCGTGCGTGCACCGGAAATGGAGTGCGTGTCTCCAGCATTGTGAGGGTCAAGCGTAATGAAGTTGGCGTTAATCGCAATGACAACATCTTTGTTATCTTTTGTCACCGGCTTGGTCTCGCCGCCGCCTTCACTTGCCCCTTTGCCGCTTCCGCTGTTTCCGCCGCAGCCTGCCGCAACAATCGTAAATGCGAGCAGCAGCATGAGCAGTGACCATGTTCTACCTTTGAATCTCATTGTTTTACTCCCCCTTTGATGTAGTGAATATCTATAGATTCACTCGCCGCTTCAGCATATAACATCCTGCCGATCGCCTTGAGTTCCTCACAGCTTAAACATTCCATTCGTACACCGCGCGTCGTTTCCCAACCAGCGTGCCGCCATCATTGAAAATCTCATTCGGAACCAGCGCATACAAGCGGTCGATCGTAGACCGATCGCTGTAACCCAGGCGCTCCAGAATAGAAGCGATGATGCATGGCCAGACTTGCTCGGAGCCATCGGACACTTTAAGCGAGATCGCCAAGCGTTCTTTCCGAAGACCGATGCCGTACACGCCCTTGGCGCCGCCCTTGGCAGTCAGATTGTGGTCCCGGAGCAAGGCTGAGCACACAAACTTGGTGTCTGCAATGATATCCGGATACTCATTCATCCGTTTTGCCATTCTGGCAGCTGCTTCCGCCGTCTCTGCGTCCTCGATCAAATCCGGGCAAGCCAGCTTAAGGAAGCTGTATCCGATACGGTCCAGCGGAAGCGCAAAGATGGGAAGGCCACAGCCGTCAATGCCTTGCGGGATCGAGGAAACTGGAACCTCGGCAAAATAAGCCAGCGTCTCAATGATCTCTTGCTGAACCGGATGCTCCGGCTTGTAATACATGCTCTCGTCCCAGCCCATATGCTTACATAGGGCAATCAAGCCGCTGTGCTTGCCCGAGCAGTTATGGAAGATCCGACGTTTGTCCTCATGATCCCGATGGCGCTGCGCCTTGGCATCCTCGTTCAGTGGATAAGTTGCGCAGCAGTGAAGCGCTTCTTCCTGAATCCCGGTTTTCTTCAAAATAGATTCCAGTGCATCAATGTGGAAGCTTTCACCACGGTGGGAAGCGGCAAACAATGCCGTTTCTTCCCCAGTTAGTCCGTACACCTCATCAATCCGGCGTTTCATCACAGGTATGGCTTGGAACGGCTTAGCCGCGGATCTCAGAAAAGTCATATGATGCGGATCACCCGCTGCGTAAACCACATTACCGTTCTCGTCTACAACACTGATCGCTCCGTAGTGGATGTTCTCCAGTACATTCCCGCGATATTCCTCTACTAATGGCACAAATCCCATGATGTTGCTCCCCCGATCTCCAGATGAATTAATTCAGTTGAAAATAACGATCCTGCGCGACAAGTCCCGATCCGATGATGACCCCATGCTCGTGAAGCTCGGAGCGGACAATCGTAAAGGAATCCTGAAGCGGTTCCCAGATATACTGTGAGTAGCACAGATCGGTGATCTCTTCGTAAACTTCAGGGAACTTGTCCAGGATCTCGCCGCTCAATATGACGCTGTCCGGATTATACATGCTGACGACGTTATTAATCGTAATCGCCATATACGCAAGGGCTCTATCGATTAAATAGGTCGCCCATCGTGTTCCAGCCCGTCTTTCCGCGAACAGTTCCTCAATCGTACGAACGGGTTTAATCTTGCTGGCTTCCGACAACAAGGACGGTATATTGATATAGGTTTGGAGGCAACCGGCTTTTCCGCAGTCGCACATCATACCTTCAGGGTCCACCGTCGTGTGTCCGATTTCCCCTGCGCTGTTGGTCACCCCGCGGTAAATCTCCCCTTCCAGGATCAGTGCTGAGCCTACGCCATTACCGAACCCAAGGAGGACCGTCCGGTTGGAGCCGTATGCCGATCCCTTAAGCTGCTCCGCCAATGCCTTTACCTTCAGCTCATTGTCTACGACCGATTGAAGCCCGGTTAATTCCTTGAGCCTCTCGGCAAGCCTCACATTCTTCCAACCAAGCTGTACCGAGAAATTGACCACGCCGGCATCAACATCGATGATGCCCGGCAGTCCCACGCCAATCCCTACCACCCGTCTGCGATCGATATCGCATTCCGAGATGAGTTCTTCAATGGTGTCCGCAATTCGGGCTACTGTGGCTTCTGCCGTATCCTCCGGCGATCTCGGAAAACTGCCGCTGCACAATACACTTCCCTGAACATCGATGAATCCAATATTGGCTTGATGGCGATCAAGCTCAACGCCTATCGAGATGACCGCCGTATCCAGCAGTTTGATTAAGGAGGACTTTCTTCCGCGCCCGGCCGAGGCTTGTTCTTCTGTTTCGTGAACGTACCCTTCTTCCGTCAGCTCCGATACGATCCGGCTGACCGTTGTCGGACTCATTCCCGTCTGTTTGGCAATAGCTGCTCTTGAAATCGGCTGTTCGTTCTTGATGATTTGGAATACTGTGAGTCTGTTCTGCCGCTTCATAAAGTCTTGATCATGCTTTTTCATGAAGACATCCCCTATTTAATTTCACCAGTAGATTAATAAGATCATTTTTTTAAATAAAACGATCCTAAATCATCAAAAAACCGTGATTATTATCAAATTTATTATTTTTATTCTCCAGTGATATTAATAATAAAACGCGTTTTGTAAATGTGTCAATATATATGACACATTTAAATTATTATTTTTTTGTTTCTGGAAATGTAAGTGTTTCACTATTTTGCGAAAGAAATTCAATCTCTTGCATGCATACAAATGACCACGCCGCGCGCACAATATGACATCAACTTGACGCAAAATCTTCTAAAATGTAGATAACACCGCCCTTTAAACTCATGAATGAAGCCACCCAAGAAAAGAATGATTGGAACATTCTTCATCCCGGATGGCTTCAAAAGGAGGAAATATATCATATTTCGGTAGGGTTCTAGGTTTCAGGTTCTTCTTTGCATGATCCCCCCATAACGAATTAAACCACCCGAGAAATTAATTCGAGGGGGCCTCGAATATCCCGGATGGCTTATGTATGGAGAACACGTATTTTGATTAACGCATGAGCGCAGCATAAACATCGCTCTATTTTCCAACTATTAATGGTAGCCGCTTTTAATTGATCGCATCACATATAGATTTAATTGCTCGTAAGCCTTGCTCTTCTATTTTAGTCATTGAATCTTTAATCTCTTATCTTTAGTCTTTTGATCTTTCTTCTTGTTCTTTCCCACCAGCGGAGGTTTGAGGATAGCCGATCCTTTGGGAGTCCGTTTCTACCTTGCCCATTCCATTCCCGAAACGGACGGACAACAGAGCGGATAGACTCAAACCGGAGCGCATGGATCCTTTGGGAGTCCGTTTCTACCTCGCCTATTTCCATTCCCGAAACGGGCGGACAACAGAGCGGATAGACTCAAACCGGAGCGTCTGGATAGACTCAAACCGGAGCGCCCGCTAGACTCAAACCGGAGCGCCCGAGCGCCCTACTTGTTCTTGTAATATTCAACCGCTTTATCGAAATAATGCTTCTGGTCTTCCGGCAGATCCTCAAAATAGAAAATGGCCGCCACCGGACAAGCCGCTTCGCAAGCCCCGCAGGAGATACAAATATCGGTATCGATGTAGAACTGGTCATCTCCTTCTTCTATACAATCCACAGGGCAAACGTCAACGCATTCTCCCGCTTTCTCTTCGATACAAGCTGACCCAATAACATACATCCGTCATTCCACCTTCCCGAGTGTAATAATTAATTCTTTCAATCTTTCGACTGGCTATCATTGCAAAGTCTCGATCTTCATCCATTCCTTGTTTTCTATACTTTTTATACTAAAATATATCGTAATTATGTGGTTAATCATGCCAATTGTCAATAAACCGCGTGATGATCGCCTCAAAAACTGCCATTCCGGTTGACTTATAGAAGGTAAAGACATAAGATGAGACATATTGCTTTTTAACCTTTTTAGTTGAAAAAGAAAGCATTCATCGAGAAACAAGGCGGTGATTATAGTGGATCAAGAAGTCGCATACAGTACCCGCGAGTATATCATGCAAATGTTAAAAATAAATGGTGAACTCAGCACAAAATCCATAACCGAGGCACTGGGAATAACAGGCATGGCCGTCCGGCGCCATCTGGAAAGCTTGAAGAGTGAGGGTTACATCACCTATCGAACCGTGAAACAGCCGATGGGAAGGCCCGTCTCCTTATACAGTCTTACGGAATCCGCAGAGGATTTTTTCCCTAAGAACTATCATGCGCTTGCACTCGATCTGCTGAACGAGCTGCAGGATGAGGCCGGTGACGAAATGATTTCACGGCTGTTCGACAAGCGTAAGGATACATTGCTGAACAAGTATACGCCTACGGTGAAAGCCGATGCTCTAGAAGATCGGGTTGCTGCCCTTGCTCAGATTCAGAATGACAACGGATATATGGTGGATTACAAAAAAGTCACCGAGGAAGAATATCTCCTCGAGGAATTGAATTGCCCTATATCCCAGGTAGCCAACCGGTTCCAACACGCATGCCGCTGTGAACTTGACCTGTTTCAATCCTTGCTGGAAGCGGATGTGGAACGCACCGAGTGCCTTGCCAAGGGCGACAAAAAATGTGTATACCGTATTCGAAAACAAACCGAAGCCAAGCAAACATAATATCTGTTATTGCCACATCAGGCTCCTTCCATACGGGAAGGGGCCTTTTTTGTTAAGAGATGAGAAAGTATAGACTTCAGAGGCTTACCCACCTTATCTCGCAAGAAAAACTTCCGCTATATGCGGTCTGTCTTCTGAGAAAGTACGTCGATAGACGTTTTTCTTAGTGTACTTGTCCTATATCTATTCTCTTAAATCGCAAGACATGTACAATTCTTTGAATTATTTCAGCACCAGCAGTCGATCATCCTGATCGGAAGGCACACCCCGGCCATCCGTATTGTTGGTAATGACATAGGTTTTGCCGTCATGGACTTTGACGTCCCTTAATCTGCCTTCACCTTCCAATACGACCTCAAGCGAGGCGTTCTCCGGCCGAAATTGGTACAACATCTGGCCGCGAAGAGTCGCCACGTACAAACGGTCCTGCTCATCAAAAGCGATGCCGGAAGGTGCGATTGCCGATTCCCCGCTATGGTAAATCGGGAGCTTCATGCCTTCTAACCTATCATCGCCATAGATCTCGGGCCAGCCGTAATTGCTGCCGGCCGTGATCTCATTAATCTCATCGTGTCCGCCAGGCGTACCTGACGGTCCATGCTCTGAGCTGTACAATTCACCTTCCGAATTCCAGGCCAAGCCCTGCGAATTCCGATGACCTAGCGTATAGACATAAGAGCCTGCAGTCGGATTATCCGGCGGGACCTTGCCATCCAGCGTCAATCGCAAGATTTTGCCTGCTAGACTTTCCTGGTTTTGCGCAAGCTCTCCCTCTCCCGAATCTCCAGTCGTTACGTAGAGCATATCATCGGGTCCGATTGCAATTCTGCCTCCGTTATGCACATTAGAGCCGGGAATACGCTCCAGGAAGACTTGCGACTCTGTCCATTGATTCCCGTCCTGCTTCAAAAGGACCAACCGGTTCATAACCTTTCCATCCTGATCATAGGTGTGGTAGGCATAGGCCTTGCCGGAATCCTGAAAATCCGGGGCTAACGCAAAGCCCAGGAATCCGCCTTCTCCTTGATGGGCAACCGGCTTCTCCGTTTGTACCGACTGCCTGGTTAATGTGCCATCCTTGATC